>JAFYET010000254.1 GCA_017544125.1 Ruminococcus sp.
CGACAGATACCACCATCTTAGGCGATACGTCCATGAAGTCTATCTTGTTTGCTTCTATTTCAAGGATCTGGTCACGGTAACGACCGTTTACCTTAGCTCTTGCAAACTTATGATCCTCGGTAAGGGGCTCGTTAGCCTGTGCTACCATGTAGTTATCCTCAACATCGGCAGTCATGTAAACTACCTCGTCGGTAACTACGCCTGTTTCCTTATCAACTCTTCTGTAAGGTGCCTCGATAAAGCCGTATTCATTTATTCTTGCGAAAGATGCAAGGTATGAGATAAGACCGATGTTAGGACCTTCAGGTGTCTCGATAGGGCACATTCTGCCGTAGTGGGTATAGTGAACGTCACGAACCTCGAAGCTCGCTCTGTCTCTTGAAAGACCGCCGGGGCCCAGGGCAGAAAGTCTTCTCTTATGTGTCAGTTCTGCAAGGGGGTTGTTCTGATCCATGAACTGCGAGAGCGGCGATGAACCGAAGAACTCCTTGATAGCTGCGGTTATAGGTCTGATATTGATAAGAGCTGTGGGAGTGATCACCTCCATATCCTGCGACTGGGTGTTCATTCTCTCACGGATAACACGCTCCATTCTTGTGAAGCCTATCCTGAACTGGTTCTGAAGCAGCTCGCCGACAGATCTTATTCTTCTGTTGCCTAAGTGGTCGATATCGTCGATAGTGCCTACGCCGTCGCAAAGGTTAAGGAAGTAGGAAACTGTTGCGATGATATCATCTATTGTTATATGCTTGGGGATAAGCTCATCTCTTCTTGCAGAGATGTTCTCTCTTATCTCCTCCTCGTCCTCAGAGGTATCAAGGATATCCTTGAGCACTGCGAAGGATACCTTCTCGTTGATGCCCAGAGGTGTGCAGTCAAAGTCAACATAGTCAGCGATGTCTACCATGCCCGAGCCTATGATCTTGACTTCCTTTTCCTCAAAGCGTGTAGCGCTCTCGCCTGTGGGGGTGGTGTAGTATTCCTTTACCTCAACGGTAACGTATACTTCATTAACGCCCGCCTGCTCGATCTCCATAGCCCTGTCAAAGCGTATGAGCTCGCCTGCCTCAGCCATTATCTCGCCTGTGAGGGGGTTTACTACAGGTCTTGAAAGCACATGACCTGCAAGACGTGAGCCTACGCCGAGCTTCTTGTTATACTTATATCTGCCGAAACGTGAAAGGTCATATCTTCTTGCATCGAAGAAGAGGTTGTTCAGGTGTGTGACAGCGCTGTCTACCGTAGGGGGCTCGCCGGGGCGGAGCTTTTTGTATACCTCGAGGAGAGCTTCCTCACGGTTAGCTGTCTGATCCTTCTGGAGTATAGTTTCATGTATTCTGAGATCGGGACCGAATACCTCCTCGATCTCCTCATTTGTGCCGTAGCCTATCGCACGGATGAATATAGTGAGCGGTATCTTTCTGTTCTTGTCTATACGAACATAGACAACGTCATTAGAATCCATCTCATACTCGAGCCATGCACCTCTGTTAGGAATAACGGTAGCACGGAAAAGGTTCTTGCCCGTCTTATCCTTATCAACTGCATAGTAAACGCCCGGTGAACGAACGAGCTGTGAAACTATAACACGCTCAGCACCGTTTATAACGAATGTACCCGAATCTGTCATCATCGGGAAATCGCCCATGAATACCTCCGACTCCTTGATCTCACCGGTCTCGGTGTTATTGAGTCTTGCGGTAACTCTCAGGGGTGCGGCGTAGGTAACATCTCTGTCCTTACACTCAGCAACGGTGTACTTGGGCTTTTCGTCAATGCGGTAGTCAACGAAGTTGAGTTCGAGGTTGCCGTTATAGTCGGTTATCGTGGCAACATCACGGAAAACCTCTCTTAAGCCCTCATCAAGAAACCACTTATACGAGTTTTTCTGAACCTCGATAAGGTTGGGCATCTCGAGGACCTCGTCTATCTTGGCAAAGCTCTTTCTTGTGTTTTTACCAAGCTTGACGTCCTTCACATTCAGCATAGGCTTTGATCACTCCTTCTTAAAGATGTAAGAGATTAAAAACTCGGGGGGAGTATTGCCTCATTTCACTCCTCATTTTCCTCTCTCAGGCGTATAAAATTCCATTATGATACAGTATATAATTATACGCCCATTAAAAGGCAATGTCAAGCGTTTTTGCCCCGCAAAGTCCCTCTCAGACGCAAAAACGGCGATTTGCACAACAAACCGCCGTTTGATGCCCCGAAGTTCTACTATGACAGAACCGTGAGCAAACTGTAAATTTTTATACGAAATATTATCGTGCAACTTTGCGCAGATCAGCCCTTGTTCTCGCTGCTGCCCGGGCGTGTGCTTGCACTTGTCGCAGAGCGTGAGCTTACCGCCGATGCAGGACGGGAGCTCGGCGCTTTTGCGGGGCGGGAGCTTATTGATGTTGCAGGGCGGGCACTTATACCGCCGCTTGATGCAGCTCTTGCGGGTCTTTCAAACAGCACATAGGTGCTCATGACCCAACCGCCGTCTCTCCCGAAATCTATCTTATACCAAAGCACAGTACCGTTCTTTTCAGAGCCCAATACCTTTTTCTTCTCTCCCCTGTCGATGACTGCAAGAACGCCGTAGCCCGTTCCCGGCCCACGCCTTACATTCAGCTTATCACAGTTGACAGTTATCGTTCCGCCTGCATATTCGTTTGACATATTACATTCCTCCTTGTGAGTTATTATGGGTCGCCTATATTATAGCATATCTGCGGTGTGAAATTGTGAATAGTTAATAGAATGTTCACTGCTCGGGAACAATGAGTTAATATTTACCGAAGTTAACAGCAGCCCGAAAGCCCCCTCTTACATCTTACCTCTTATCTCTCACCTCTAAGCGCACAAAAAAGCCCCGACTTTCACATCGGGGCTTTGATATCATTTTTTCTTCTTAGCATATCCTGCCTTCTTGGCAGCCTTTGCTTTGTGATCCTGCCATGCTACCCAGAGTGTGGGGGCAATGCAGTTTGATGAGTAAACACCTGCGATCATACCGATTATCAGCGGGAATGCAAAGCTGATTATCGAGCTTACGCCGTATATCGTGCAGACTACGCATACGGTAGCCATAGCCATTACGGTAGTTACTGTGGTGTTTATCGATCTGCCGAGGGTCTGTGTAACCGACATATTCACCATCTCATCAAGCGAATACTTATTGCCGTAGAGCCTTCTGTTTTCACGGATACGGTCGTAGATGATGATAGTAGCGTTTATCGAGTAACCCAGTATGGTAAGCAGAACTGCCATGAAGTTTGCGTTTATGTCGAAGCGGCATATAGCAAAGCAGCCGAATACCATTATCATATCGTGTATAAGTGCCACTACCGAGAACACACCCGCCGAAAGACCGCCGATCTTTCTGAAACGGAATGCGATATAGATTATCGTGATGACCGCTGCCGCAGCTACCGCAACAAGGCACTTGAAGAAGAATTCAAGACCGTTTGAAGCGGAAACGTCAGAGGATTCGAGAAGCTCTATATTATTATCGGGGAACTTTTCTTTAAGTGCGGCTGCAAGGGTAGCCTGCTTGTCATCGCTTATACCCTCCTTGGAGGAGAATGACAGCTTGATAGTTGTGTCATCTGATGAGAAGTTCTCACCCTTTGTAACTATAGCATCCTCACTTATAGCGTCCTTAACGGCAGTCTCAACGGCTGATGCGTCGATATCGCCCTTATAGGTATACTGGATAATAGTACCGCCCTTGAACTCGATAGCCACGTTCAGGCTGAACACTGCCGTAACTATGCCGAATGCCACGAAGAGTGCAACAGATGCAGCGTAGAACTTCTTCTTGTTGCCCACAACGTTGAACTTCTTAGCCTTAGCAGCCTCGTATTTCTCCTTAGCAGCTGTATCATCGTCTGCAAAGCCGCCGTAGAGTGTTCTCTTCTTGAAGCACTTGAACTGTGCAAGTGAGGAGAGCATAAGGCGTGAGCAGAAGATACCGAACACGAAGTTGAGTATGATACCCACAAGCAGCGTATAGCCCAGCGAGTATATAGTACCCGCCGTAGCAGCGCCGAATGCGAAGAATATAGGCTTTAAGAATGTAGCGAAGATACCGTCTGTAGGACCAAATGCGCCCATGAGTATGATAGCTACGAATACTACTGTGATGTTACCGTCGAATACTGCGCTCCAGGCTCTCTTATAGCCAAGCTCGATAGCGCCGTTGAGGGTCTTGCCGGAGCGGAGCTCTTCCTTGATACGCTCGGCAGTGATTACGTTTGCGTCAACGCCCATACCTATCGCAAGTATGATACCCGCAATACCCGGTATGGTAAGGGTAAAGCTCTCGATATTTCCAAAGAAGCCGGATATGCAGGCGATAGTGCCTACTACCTGACCGAACAGTGCGAGTGATGCCACAAAGCCTGGCAGCTTATATATGATAGTCATATAGATAGCTATCATGATGAAGGCTATAGCGCCTGCTATTATCATAGCAGTTCTTGCGCCCTCACCGAGGGTAGCCGATATGATGTTTGTGCTTGTAGTCTCGAGCTTGAAGGGCAGCGAGCCTGCGTTTATCTTATCAGCAAGAGCCTTAGCCGAATCATATGTGAAGTTGCCCTCGATCTGGCACTTGCCGTCGGTGATAGCTGAGTTTACGTTAGGTGCTGATATACACTTATCGTCCATCCATATAGATATGGGGCTGCCGATAAGCTCTGAGGTAGCCGTAGCGAATGCCTTTGAGCCCTCAGAATCGAATTCAAGGCTTACGACGTAGGTCAGGTCGCCGTTATTGTTTGTATACTGCGTTGCCTCGGCGTTCTTGACATTCTCACCTGTGAGTATCTCCTCGCCTGTTTCGTCACTGCCTCTTCTGAAGGTCAGCAGTGCGGTCTCGCCAAGCTCTGATACAGCCTCTTCAGGGTCAAAGCTCTCCTCCCCCGCCTGCCACGGGAATGATACCATGACACGCTTTTTATTGTAGTCAACATAAACATCCGAGTCGGTGATGTTGAGCGATACGAGCCTCTGCTCGATTATCGCCTTTGCCGAATCCATATCCTTCTCGCTGGCATCATAGCCGTTTGCAGGCTCGAAGGTAGCGTTAACGCCGCCCTGGATATCTATGCCCCACCTTATCTCATCAACGCCCTTTATATAGGTCGTCTTTATATCGCCGTACTGAGTGCTTATGCCCGAATATGTCAGATAAGCAAATGCAGCGATGCAGAGCAACACTATAAAAAATACAGGCTTCTTACCTCGTTTCACTAAAAATCCTCCCTCATTATATGTTATGAGTAATATTTAATGTTATTTAAAAAAACACATTCACTTATAAATTATACATTTATTTTACTGTTTTGTCAAGCCCTGCGGGGAAATTTAGGAGATTTTTGCCCCGAAACACCTCATTGTACAAAAAACCGACCTGCTATATTTTCAAATTCGGCAAAAAAGAAGTTGACAAATATACTCTTTGTAGTTATAATTATAATAATAGTATACAATATATTGTTGTTTGACTAATATCAACTGGTAGAAGGAGTTATTTATGGACGACGTCTTGCGGCGGTGTGTTTCGGGAGGGCTTGCCCTCATAGCGATAGGGCTTTTGTTTTTGTTCACGGCGATAGAGAGCAGCATTCTCGATTGCAGCGAGAATAAGCTCAAACAGCTCATGAGCGAGGGCAGGGGCAGCCGTGCCAAAAAGGTGCTCGCCCTTAAAGATAAGCGGCAGTCTGTCAGGATAACGGGTGTTCTTCTGCGTGCTTTGCTGACGCTTTTAACAGGCTTTGTGTGCGAGTGGGGCTTCGGTGATGAGCTTATGTCGCTTATCAGCCGCACCGCAGGCGGGCAGTTCAGAATTCTCGGTCAGCTGATAATACTTGTGATACTTACTCTGCTTCTGACAGTTTGCATAAACACCCCCAAGCGGCTTTCGGGCTATGAGGTCATAGGTGAAGAGATGGCGCTGCGCTTTTGCGGGCTCTATCACCTTATGATGATAGTTTTCCTGCCGATGACGGCGGCTGCCGAGGGTATAAGCGGCATAGTGCTTCGCCACTCGGGTGTCAAGGACACCACCGTTGACGAGCCTGTCAGCGAGGAGGACATACTGCTGCTGGTAGATGCAGTAAACGACTCGGGCGAAATAGATGAGAACCAGGCGGAGATGATAACCAACATCTTCGAGTTTGATGACCTTGAAGCCAAGGACGTTATGACCCACAGGATAGACATTACCGGCATCGAGCGCACCGCCCCCGTGAGCGAGGCGGCACAGCTCGCCATAAACGAGGGCTTTTCACGCATACCCGTATACGACGGCACGATAGACAGCCTCTGCGGCGTGATTTATTCAAAAGACCTACTGCGCATATGCTTTGAAAACAAGCTGGGCGACCTGACAGCGGGCGATGTGTGCAGAGAGATAAGCTTTGTGCCCGAGAGCATCAAGTGCGGTGAGCTTTTTGAGCAGATGAGCGCATCAAAGGCGCAGATAGCGGCACTCGTTGACGAGTACGGCGGCACTGCGGGCATAGTTACCATGGAAGACCTGATAGAAGCCATAGTCGGCAGCATTGAGGACGAATTTGACGAGGCGGAGCTGACAGACATCGTGAGACTTGACAACGGCTCATTCGATGTGCTGGGAACAGCAAAGCCCGATGAGGTTATGGAAGCCCTCGGTATGACACTTGAGATACCCGAGGAATTCGACACCATAGGCGGCTTTGTGATAGATAAACTGGGCTTTATACCCAGCAGCACACAAAAGCCCACGGTAAAATGGAACGATATAAAATTCACGGTGCTGCGTGCAGACGAGACAAAGATAGAAAAGCTGAGGATAAAAAAGCTCTCGCCCGTACCGAGCGGCACGTAATAAACAAGACAACAAACAGCAGCATTTGCCGCAGATAAATAAAGGCAAGGCTGCACTGTGTAAAAATATAACTGGAGAAGACCTATGACAAGAAAAAGAACCAAAGCGGCATACGGCTCACGGCTGCGGCTGACAGCGGCGGCAGCGGTGCTTTGCGCCTGTGTGCTATGCGGCTGCTCGGATAACGAGCCGGGGCACAGCGATGTGACAACAGCACCGCAGGCGACCGCCGCACAGCAGGCATCGGTGGAAGTCACCGAGACGCTTCCTACCGAGGCGACGACGCAAAAAAGCAGCGTGACAGAAAGCAGCACAGCTAAAAAGACCGCAAAGACCACCGCCAAAACAACGGCGGCACAGAAAAGTGAAAAGCAAAGCGGCACAGCCTCAAAAAGCACCACCAAAAGCACTTCGCAAAGCAGCACGGGCAGCACAGCACAGGTAACAGAGCCTGCGGTCACACAGCCCTCTGCGAAGACACAGCAGACCGCCCCCGCAGCCGACACGGCAACGGGCAAGATAACCTCTGCCAAGGGCATGGAAACGGGCAGCAAGAAGGCGACCGAAAAGACCCCTGAAAAGCAGCCTGAGCCCGAATACCACATCTACGCCGACGGGTATGTTACAAAGTATGATGAGCTGAAGCTGAAAAACCTTACCAAAAAGCAGCGGCGTGCCTACGATTCCCTCTCTGAGGGGATATGGAAGATGCAGAAACACATAAGCATCGACAGCGGCGTTATCAAGCAGAGCGAGGCGGCGGATTTCCTCTACACGGTGCTGGGTACTATGCCCGAGGTGAACTACGTTTCGGGCTCGTTCAGAATAACTATCAGCGGCGGGTATGTGACAAAATACACTATGGACTACTCGCTGACCCCCGAAAAAGCCCAGCAGGAGCACAGGGCACTGCGGGCAGCGGCATCAAAGATAATAGGCAGCCTCTCACCCGATATGTCAGACGCTGACAAGGTGAGGTACTTCCACGACTACATCATAAAGCACTGCGACTATACGAGCGACGGCGGAAAGAGCAGCTACACCGCATACGGCTGTCTTGTAGAGGGCAAAGCCGTATGCGAGGGGTATGCAATGGCTATGGACTACCTGTGCGAAAAGGCGGGCATCTACTCGCTGCTCGTTTCGGGCGAAAGCACAAGTTCATCGGGCGAAACGCTGACCCACATATGGAACAAGATACAGATAGACGGCAAATGGTACAACTTTGATGTCACCTGGGACGACCCTGTATCGGCCTTCGGGGCTGATTATGTACGGTATGACTACTACGCCGTCACCGATGAGGAGATAGAAAAGACCCACAAGCCCGAACGCAACCGCTTCGGCTACTACCCCGAGGCAGCGGGCGTGAATGAGAATTTCTTTACAAAGTACGGTCTTTGCATAGGCAGCACAAAAGAGGCTGACGAGGTGATAATAAACGCCCTTGCAAAGTCGCTCACCGAAAAGCAGGTGTGCGCCAGCGTCAAATGCACCGACAAGGAGGTATATGACGAGGTATGCAAGCTGGTCATGAGCTCTGATGACAAGACAAGCGAGCACAAAGTAAGCGTTTATCTCAAAGCCGCCTGCGAAAAATCAGGCAAGAGCCGTGAATACAGCGGCTTCTACATGGTAAAGAACGAAAGGCTCGGCGTTATCGCCATAATACTCAAATAACAGGGAGGAACACATTATGAAAGGCTATTCACAGAAAAGATCATTCTGGGCACTTATGGGGGCACTGCTTCTGGTAGTGGCTTCTACGGCTCTGTTCGTTTACAGATACCTCGATGACAAGGCACACTACGAAAAGTGGAAGGACTATGAGGAGTGCGGCATTTAGAGGTAAGAAATAAGATATAAGACGTAAGAAAGCCCCGGGGAGATTCCCGGGGCTTTTGCTATGTCCCGGATACCGCACCTGACATAAGCCTTTCACCTTTTGCATACAATTAAACAAAAAGGGGGCTTGTATCATGGAGCTGAAAAGGGCGGCGGCAGGGGCGTCGGCGGTGCTTATTGCAGCGGTGGCGGTGCCGCTTTTGGTGTGGCAGCTGGGGCAGACGGCAAAGAGCATGGGCAGCGGCGGGAATGACGGGTGGCTGTCAAAGGCGGCGGTGGGGTCATATTCCCTGACCCTCGGGGGAAGCCCCGTCACGCAGGCTGAGGACAGCCCCTCATCTCGCAAAAACACGGGCATCGCAGGCAGGGCAGCACCCCTCACGGCAGGCGGGCTATCGGCGCTTGATATATTCTGCGCCCCGCAGGAGACGGAAACTCACACCGGCAGAGAGATACCCACTCCCCTGCCCAGCGATGAGGTGCTGGGGGCTCTGCCCTACATAAACGACGAGTCGGCGCAGGACGGGCTCATAACCCGCTATACCTTTACAGACGGCGACAGCGGGCAATTTGTCACCCTCGACAACGGCTCACAGGTGCGAAACTGCACCGAATATGACAATGATTACCTCCTCGGGCTTAGCAGAGACAAGCCCGACTTATCATATGATATCACCTCGGAGGAGCCGCTGGTGCTGATATACCACACCCACGCCACCGAGAGCTTTGAGCGCACAGAGCGTGAGCACTACGACAGCGCTTTTTCCTGCAAGACCACCGAGAGGGATATGAACATAGTCTCGGTGGGCGACGAGATATGCAAAAGCCTTGAAGATGCGGGCATAAGCTGCCTGCACGACACCCTTGTTCACGACTACCCGAGCTACGATGCAGCGTATGATTCGAGCAGGGAGACGGTAAAGGCGCTGCTTGATGAATACCCCAGCATAAAGATAGTGCTTGACATACACCGTGACGGCATAGAGCGTGACACGGGCGAGCGCCTTGCCCCCTACTGCGAGATAGACGGCAGCGGTGCGGCGCAGATAATGATTATAGCCTGCGCAGGCGATGAAAACGGCGCAGTGCCGGGGCATCTTGACAATTTCAGGTTTGCCTGCGCCTTGCAGGAGCAGTGTGAGCTTGACTACCCGCAGCTTTGCAGACCGCTGCTCTTTGACTACCGCTTTTACAATCAGGACCTCTCCCCCTGTGCGCTGCTCATCGAGGTAGGCTCACAGGCAAACTCCATAGACGAGGTCAGGCACACAGGCAGGCTGCTCGGCAAGGAGCTTGGCAAGCTGATGATAGGGCAATAAGTTACAGTTAACTGAAAAGAGCCGCCCGCAGGCAGCTCTTTGATGTGTCAGTTTTTGGTTTTCCCGGTATCCTCGGCGTATGCTGAGTCAATGCCGAAGTATTCCTCCAGGCAAAGCCCGCTCTTTTCAACCTTTTTGGCGAGCTTAACGCCTAAATAGCGCAGATGCCACGGCTCGTATTTATAGCCTGTTATCGACTCCTTATCCTTCTTGTATCTTATGATGAAGCCGTAGTCGGTGCAGTGCTTTTCGAGCCAATTTGCCTCGGGGGTGCCTATAAAGGCATCGGAGGCATCGTTTATATCCATAGCATACCCCGTCTGGTGCTCGGAATAGCCCGGGCGTGCGGAGAATGTGTCAGCCTTTTTCTTGCCCCAGTCGGCAACATAGCCGTTATAAAGCTCAGTCTGCATATCGTATGAGCGGTAGCCCGAGCAGATGAAAAGGTATATGCCGTCATTATAAGCATCGGCAGCGAGCTTGTCAAACGCCGCCTGCGCATCTTCATTCATTCCGGGGTTATAATCCTTTGGCAGCGGGTAGCTCTTGTTGGCGATAACTATTCCGTCTACATAGGTTATGCCGTCTTTTACCTCTATCTTATAGCCGTTTTTGGTAACGCCGCTGTCGGTGTCTTTCTTATCAGGCTGCTCTTCCTTGCTGCTGTCACTGTCCTCCGGGGGCTGTGTGGTGGTCTGCGTTTCCTTCGGCGGGTCAGCCGGAACGCCTGCCTGCGCTGCATCACCCTTATTGCCCACAGCATCGGGTGTCGGCGGGGCGGTGGTTATGGCATCGCTTTGTGTTACCCCCTGCACTACCTTTACGCACACCACAACGGCAACTGCGAAAAGGAACATACAGAATACAGCCTTTATCCTCGTAAAGAGCACGAGCTCCTTGCGTGATACCTGCTTTTTCCTTTTTGCAGGTTCTCTGTTGTATCTGTTATCAGACATTAAAAAGCGCTCTGTCCGGAGCTCCTCCTCTCTTATCCATTTCACCTTTGGCTTCTCTCCATAAGCCATTTTTTCTCTCTATGTATGCCTATTATACCACTTTACAGCGCAAAAATCAATAGCGTATTCAATGAATTTATCGAACAAATTCGACAATTTATTAAACTATTTATATTATCTTCTTACAATTTTCAGCTTTGGGTATGAATATTTGTGCATTTTGACGCTTATAAACAATTGCTTTTTTCTTTAAAATATAGTATAATAAATAGTGTGTTTATAAATGATGAAACAGGAGGTAAATGCCCCGGCACAAGGGGCAGGGCGTATATATGATATATAAATTGCTTGACGGATATGAAAATCTATTCTATACAATATTCTTAGGTGTGTGCTTTTTCGGCACTATGACAGCACTTGAAAAGCTCGCACGGCTGCTGCCCAAGGATCAGGGCAGGGAGTTTGCGGTAAACGGCGCACTCTCCGAGGGCAAGCCGAGAGGCGCAGGCATTATCGTAATAACAGCATTCGTGCTGCTGTGTGCGCTTTTTGTGCCGCTTGACCTTGAGCTGATAATCAATCTTGCGCTCATATATCTTGCAATGATAACCGGCTTTCTTGACGATGCTGCCGAGACCCCCTGGGGCGAGCTCAAAAAGGGCATACTCGATATGGTGATATCGGTAGGCATATCTGTTACCTACTATCACTACAACGGCAGCGAGATACATCTGCTCGGTTCGTCCTTCAATATGCCTGCGGCTGTGTTCATAATACTCGGCATAATACTTGTGTGGGCATCAATAAACGTCACCAACTGCTCTGACGGTATCGACGGGCTTTGCGGCTCAATGTCGCTCATCTCGATAGTCGGCGCTTATGTAGTGATAAGGCACACGACCTTTGACAACAGCGCTTCTCTTATGCTGCTCGCTGTAATCGTGGTGATACTTGCATACCTGTGGTTCAACTGCAAGCCCAGCAAGATGCTCATGGGCGATGCGGGGTCAAGGGCTTTGGGCGTTATTATCGCTGTGGCTTATCTAAAAACAGGTCACCCCTTCCTTTTCCTGATAGGGGCATTCATGCTTATACTTGACGGCGGCGCAGGGCTTGTTAAGCTCTCCTGCATAAGATACCTTAAGATGAAAAACTTCATGAAGAACATAAGAACGCCCATTCACGACCATATGAGAAAGAATCAGGGCTGGGAGGATACCGAGGTGGTATTCCGCTTTGCAATAGCGCAGGCATTCCTGACGCTTCTGGCGATATACTCAGTAAAATAAAAGATAACAGGCAACAAAGGGAAACGGATAGGAGAACACATTTGAAATTAAGCAAAAAGGCAGTAACATACATTCTCGATATAGCCTTCATACTCTTTGCGGGGATAATGGTATTTCGCATTTTCTTCCACAACCGTGAGCTTGATGACATAATCGAGGACGTAAAGCGGGCAGACCCGGTATGGACGGTGACGGGGCTCATAACCATAATCGCATTCGTCTGCTGCGAGTCGTGGATATTCCACTATATGCTCAGGATATATAAAATAAGGGTGAGCATACCTCGGTGTATACGCTACTCGTTCATAGGCTTTTTCTACTCGAGCATAACCCCCTCGGCATCGGGCGGGCAGCCTATGCAGATAGCCTACATGAAGCGTGACGGCATAAAGATAGGCTACTCGACGCTGATAACATGGATAGTGACCATATGCTACAAATCAGCGCTTGTGATACTGGGTACTGTATTTCTGATATTTAAGCGTGACTACTGCGAGGCGGCTTTAGGCGACTGGCGCTGGCTTTTGATACTGGGGTATGTGCTCAATGTCGGGCTCTTAGCAGTAATGATATTTGTGCTGTTCAAGCCCCTTTATGCAAGAAAGCTGGGCATACAGATAGTAAACCTGCTGTCGGCGATAAGGCTGATAAAGAGGTCTGAAAAATACATAATGAAAGTATCACGCATCACAAAGAACTATGCTGTGGGTGCGGAATATGTAAAGCGGCACAAGCGGGTAATAGTAAACGTAATGCTCATATCCTTCCTGCAAAGGATACTGCTTTCAAGCATAACCTTTATAGTATACAAGGCATTCGGGCTTTCGGGCGAGAGCTTCTTTACGATAATCGCCATTCAGACGGTAATAGGCATAATGGTAGAGATGATGCCGCTGCCCGGTGCTGCGGGCATATCCGAGACCTGCTTCGTGGTGCTGTTTGAAGTGATATTCGGCAGCGAGACGATGCTAAACTCCGCAATGCTTTTAAGCCGTGGCATCAGCTTCTATGCACTTATAATCATAGGCGGCCTTGTAACGCTTATAAGCCACATTTTCGCAAAGCATCACCCCGTTATCGAGGAGGACTTTGATGTAAAGCGTGCAGGAGAAACGGCAGACAACACTGACCAATAACTGACCAATAAATGATGGGGAATGATAAATAATGATAGGTTTTTACAATTATACGGTGATACTGACATACATAGGGCTTATGTCCTCTGTATTCGGCATAACTCAGGTCTTCGAGGGGCATATGTCGATAGCCTTCCTCTGCCTTGTGGTGTCGGGCATATGCGATCTGTTTGACGGCAAGGTAGCAAGGAGCAAGAAGGACAGGACAGACCACGAGAAGGTATTCGGCATACAGATCGACTCGCTTTGCGACCTGGTATGCTTCGGCGTGCTGCCTGCCTGCATAGGCTACAGCTACGGCTTCAACTACGGGCTCGGGCTGGTTTCGGCGCTGATGATAGTGCTCGGCGGCGTTATACGCCTTGGCTACTTCAACGTTATGGAGGAGGAGCGCCAGCGCACCACCGCCGAAAACAGAAAGGAATACCAGGGTCTGCCCATAACCACCACATCTATCATACTGCCGCTTCTGTATGTGGGCAGAATGAACATACCCATGAACTGGTTCCCCTATGTTTTCCAGGGGTTCATGCTGTTAGTTGCAGTTCTTTTCGTGCTCAACATCAGCATCAAAAAGCTCTCAAACAAGGGCATACTCATTCTCTTCACCCTCGGCGTGCTTATATTCCTCGGATATATATTCAAGGTCATTCGTAAGTAATGCATAATTAAGGTGTC
>JAFYET010000255.1 GCA_017544125.1 Ruminococcus sp.
GTCTGCTTTTGAATTGGGCAGCCGTGGGATCCGTGTATGCTCACTCAGTCCGGGACTGATCGCCACGGACATGGGTGAGCTTGAAAAGGGTGAAGGTGCATCAATGCTCAAATACACCGCCGAAAAACGAATGGGGACTCCCGAGGAACTTGGTTTTGCCATCGCTATGGCAGCGGATGAGCGCAATGGGTATCTTGCAGGCGTTGATATTCTTGTTGACGGCGGCAGTGTGAATGGAAAGGAATATAAAAGCAAAGCATAATCTGAACCCTTCTGACTATCTGTTTCGATATAACTGTTTCGTGCTTTTCTTTTATAAGATACTGATTAAGCTTAACTATTCTTGCTGCAAATCTAAGAGATTTTTCAAGCAATGGATTGTTATTGATCATCTTCTGTTATCTTCTTATTAAAGAATAAAGAAAAAAGAATAAATAATAAAGAATAATACAACAGCGCCATGTATATTGTATTTATTCATTATTATTTATTCTTTCTTATTTATTATTATAGCCCCATAGCTTTTGCTATGGGGCGCTGTTGTGAGTGACGAACGGAAAAGATGACATTCTTATTATTTGTTTTTTACTGTTTTTAGTGAAGCGATAAGTATTTTCTTTATTTCAAGACAATCGCAAAGCATAGACTCGCCGTGTTCTTTTTCAATGTATTCTGACAATATAAGAAGTCTGAGCCAATACTCCGTCTCGGCTGTCTCTTTCAATGCTATCTGCATTTTAGATATAAAATCGTTTGTGCTTACTCCATAAGCTGCTTCATTAGCATTTGCACCAATGGAGGTGCCGCTCCTTATTATTTGTTTTGAGATAATACTTTCCTTTTTCTCTTTGGTCAGATATTGATATAGCTTAACTATCCGAGCGGCAAATTTCAGTGATTTATCAAGAAGCGGATTGTATTCCATAATATCAGCCCCTATTATTTAATGAATAATGAAAAATGAATAATGAATAGTGAATAATACAGAAACGCCCTGTTCAGCATTCTGCATTCTTCATTATTCATTATTCACTATTCATTAAGCCCCCGGCGCATTAGCGACGAGGGCGTTTCTGGTGGGAGAGGATGGATTCGAACCATCGAAGCTGAAAGCAACAGATTTACAGTCTGCCCCCTTTGGCCACTCGGGAACTCTCCCATATTAAATTAAATGGAGCTGGTGGACGGACTCGAACCCCCGACCTGCTGATTACAAATCAGCTGCTCTACCAACTGAGCTACACCAGCGTGGTGTGCTGCGTTCTTCGGTCTCGCAACATATAATATTTTATCACAAAAAGTGCTTCGTGTCAAGCGTTATTCGCAATCTTTACATTTTGTTCATTTATCTCCTCCCGCTTTGTCGCTCCCGTCGGTTTTAATAAATAAAAGCACGAAAACTTGTGAGATGCTACAAAAATGCTTGCTCTCATATCACATTAAGCCCCCTCAGCGCATCTTAATGTATGAAAGGCTTTAATGCTTGAATAGATGCCGTAAAAATGCTATAATATAGAATAATCATAAAAGGGGGAGGTGTGTGTATGATTGTGGTGACTGCGGCACTGATAGACGACGACAGCGATAGAGAGCAATTTCGTAGATTGTTTAAAAAATATAAGAGCCGTGTCTATGCGGCAGCGTATCGCCTGCTCTCAAATGAAGCGCTTGCTGAGGAGGCTGTGCAGGAGACTTTTCTGTGCCTTGCAAAGAACTATTCGATAGTAAAGCGTTTGGAAGAGCGACAGCTTGAGAGCTATATCATCATATGCGCACGCACCGCTGCACTTGGTACATACAGAAAGGAAAAGAGGCACCTGCAAAGTGAGCGCCTTGATGATTCCGAAGTGACAGATGAGAGTTTCTCGTGTGTGGATAAAGCAGAGTTAAGGGCTGCCATAGCCTCGCTCGGCAGTGCCGACAGACAGGTGCTTTATCTTTACTATGTGCTTGGACTTGACGGTAAGCAGCTGGGCAGTACGCTCGGCATATCGGCATCGGCGGCAAGAAAGCGTGCCCAGTATGCCCGCACACGACTTAAATCAGCGCTTGAAGGAGGTAATGATGATGAGTGATATGGCAGTATTTATAAGTGAGCTTGCCGATGTGACAGAGGGTGAACTTGGCGCTCTACCGCAGGGCATTGAGCATATCTTTTCACACAAATTCAATAAAAAGATGTCACGCCTTATCAATGCTTTTCCGAGCAGAGCGGCGGTGTTTGCCGTGCAGCACAGAGGGCGCACCTGTGTATATGCTGCGCTGCTGGCAATTGCTATTCTGTCGCCCTTTGTTTACCGTGGCGTTATCGGCGTTTTCACACCAATGAGCGAGGATGATCCGCCGCCGCAGGGCTATGTCGAAATGCAAGGCGACTATGACATCTACGGAATGTACATAGAATACGCTCAGAGCTTCCATACCAAGCACGGGCCGTTTTTCTATAATGCTTCCCCCGACCTTACGGGCAAGATACACCCCGAGCCTTCACCGAACAGTATGTCGGTACGGGCTGCGCACATCTCCGACGGCAGATGCAAAAGCGATGCATTGCTGATAGTAAATATCAAAGACGACGGCGAGGTGAGAAAGCACGAGCTGACAAACGACAATATCCTATACACCGAGGCCGAGGTGATATATGACATTGAAGATAAAAACAGCGAGCTCAGTCCTAAAATGACCGTGACCCTCAGCCTGAATCTCGGCTGGGAAACCGACAGCATACGTTTTGAAAAGGGCAGGCGTATGCTCGTTATGGGAACAAAGCTCAACGACGGCAGCTATAGCCCTGTGTGGGGGCTTGACTCCTGTTTTTATATAAACGACAGCGGTGTGCAGTGCACAGAGCTTGCCGAGGGTACAGCCGATATCACCGTCACAAGCCTGACCGACACCCCTGCCTGCACAAAATACGACGGTCTGCCGTTATATGCTGCGGTGTACGATATGCAAAACGGCGAGGATATCCTCGATCACGAAAATGGCGACAGCAAATAACACTTATACGGTAATATAAAAAAGGAGCTTTCACAGCTCCTTTTATTTATTGCTTGTTATACTTCTTTACAAAATCCGTGAGCTTGTTGTAGGTCTCGGCAGATATCACGTGCTCTACCTGACAAGCGTCCTCAGCGGCATTCTCCTCGCTTACGTGTAGAATGTCCTTGAAGAACTCGGTCAGAAGACAGTGCCGCCCGTAAACGTCCTCTGCCTTCTCACGCCCTACCTCTGTCAGTAAAAGCGAGCCGTCCTTTTCAACGGTAATGAACCCGCCGTCCTTTAAAAGCGATACGGCACGGCTCACCGAGGGCTTTGAGAACCCCAGCTCGTTTGCTACATCTATGGATCTTACCTGCGCCTTGCGCTTGCCTATTATGAGGATAGCCTCTAAGTAATCCTCACCCGATTTTCTCAGTGCCATATTGCTCTTCCTTTCCTGCTGAAAGTTTTTGTGCGGGTATTCCCGCTCCTTACTCGGTTACTGTTTTTATGTGTAATTCTTCAAGCTGCTTGTCGTCTACCACTGCCGGGCACTGGCTCATAAGCTCGCTTGCGTTCTGTACCTTGGGGAATGCTGTTACGTCTCTTAAGCTCTGTGCGCCGCAGATTATCATGGCTATTCTGTCAAGACCTATGCCCATGCCGCCGTGCGGGGGTGCAGCGTACTTGTATGCGTCAACCAGGAAGCCGAACTTCTGCTCGATCTCTTCCTTGCCCATGCCAAGCAGCTCAAACATCTTCTCCTGTAATGCACAGTCGGTTATTCTCATAGAGCCCGATGAAAGCTCAACGCCGTTAAGCACTAAGTCCCACGCCTGCGCTCTTACCTTTTCGGGGTCGCTCTCTAAATACTGTACGCATTCGTCCATCGGCATGGTGAAGGGGTGGTGCATGGCTACCCATGTGCCGCTCTCCTCGTCATACTCAAAGAAGGGCATCTCGGTTATCCAGAGGAAGTTGTGCTTGCTCTCGTCGATAAGCTCAAGCCTCTTGCCCATTATAAGCCTCAGTGCGCCCAGTGTGGGGAGTGTCACCTTGTCCTTGTCGGCAACTATGATAACAACGTCACCCTTGCTTGCCCCCACCTGTGTGAGCATCTCATCAAGCTCGCCCTCTTTTAAGAACTTGCCGAATGAGCAGCTCGGTGCGTCCTCGACCCAGCGCACGTAAGCAAGACCCTTAGCGCCTATGCCCTTTGCGTGCTCGGTGAGCTTGTCTATCTCTTTTCTTGTGTAAACAGATGCTGCGTTCTTTGCAACAACAGCCCTTACCGAGCCGCCGTTCTCTACTGCGCCCTTGAATACTACAAAGTCCGTCTTGCCTGCCCATTCAGAGATATTCTGTATCTCCATGCCAAAGCGTGTGTCTGGCTTGTCAGAGCCGTATCTGTTCATGGCATCTGCAAATGTCAGCCTCGGCAGCGGAAGAGCTATCTCCTCGCCGAGAACTTCCTTGAACAGCCTGCTTACAAAGCCCTCAACGCAGCCCTGAATGTCCTCCTGATCAACGAATGACATTTCAAGGTCTATCTGTGTGAACTCCGGCTGCCTGTCAGCACGCAGATCCTCGTCACGGAAGCATCTTGCAAGCTGTATGTAGCGGTCAAAGCCCGATATCATAAGCAGCTGCTTGTATATCTGCGGTGACTGGGGCAGTGCGTAGAACTTGCCCGGGTGTACTCTCGACGGCACAAGATAGTCTCTCGCACCCTCGGGGGTCGATTTCATGAACATCGGTGTCTCTATCTCGATAAACCCGTTCTCGTAGAAATAATCCCTTGCCACCTTTGCTATGTTGTGGCGTGTGATTATGTTGTTCTGAAGCCTCGGGTTCCTGAGGTCAAGATAGCGGTATTTGAGCTTTAGCTCTTCATTGACCTTGTCTGAGTTAGTTACCTCAAAGGGCGTTGTCTCCGCACGTGAGAGTATGCGCAGGTCGGTAACGTGTATCTCTATCTGCCCTGTTTTGAGCTTGTCGTTTACGCTCTCACGCTTTCTTACATCGCCCTTGACCATGAGCACGTCCTCAGCCCTTACCGTCTGAGCCTTTGCAAATATCTCCCTGTCGGTCGCATCGCCGAAGGTCAGCTGCACAAGCCCTGTCCTGTCACGCAGGTTTATGAAGATAAGGTTGCCCATATCTCTTACTCTGTCAGTAAATCCGCAGACAACTACCTCCTGCTCGGTGTTAGGCACCTCACCGCAGTAGTGTGTTCTCTTAAGACCCTTCATACTGTCGTTCATATCTATTTACTTCCTTTCGGTAAACTATTGACAATTCATTATATATATGCTATAATAATACATACAAAGAGGTGCTCGCTGTAAGCGGTCTCCTCCTAAGTAGTGTTATATTTGATAATAACCGCCTTATTTGGAAGTCAGGCGGTTATTTCTTTTTATTGCAGTTTTCGAGCACGAGCCCGATAATGTTAGTTATAAGAAGAAGTAAAGTAAGTACCTCTAAAACCGTCATTTCTGCTCACCTCCCTTTCAGGAGGAAGATTTGACCGCCTACGCTAAAGTGCGAACACCTGTGATTATTATAACACAGGCGTTTTGTTTTGTCAAATTACATCATTATAATACATCGCCCACAGGGCGATACCTCACCTGTTACCTGGATCATAGCGTCTCTATAAACGCCCTTATCGCCTTTTTCTTGCCCTTGTCAAAGAAAAGAATGAACACCCCGAGCAGTAAAAGCACCGCCCCGCAGACGCACGCCCCCGTGTTGTCAAGGGAAAGCGCTATAAGCGAGAATAAAAAGGTCACAAGCACCCATACTGCCCCGAAAATGTAGGCAGATACCGGCTTTCTGAAATGCCCCGTTATCCTTGTGCCTTTGCCGTCCTTTTCAAGCCTGCCGTAAAAGCCCAGTGACCCCGTGTCACGCTTACCTGCCTCGTGGTAGAAAACGCTGAACCTGTCCTCACCGCTGCGGTAGCCGTAAAAGACCGACTGGGTCTTGTATTTCTTGATGAACTTTGAGTTCGCCATCACATTGGCACTCGGGCGCTTCTGTATCAGCTCGCCGTCAAGCCGCCTTGCAATGCGCTTTGGCGAGGCATCGCTTTTGTGCTCAAATGATATGGGCAGTATAACAAGCATTATTCCTTGTCCTTGCCTTCGTAGTCCTCGGGACGGAAGGGCTTGTCGTTTATCTTTATCTCGCCGCCGCCCGCAAGCGGGTTTGCAAGCATACCATATATAGTGCCGCACATAGAGCATGAAAACTGGTGGAATATCCTGCCTGAGTAGAATTTCCCGTCCTTGTCAACTATCTGGTCAAGGGGGCAGGTCTGGTATATCATCTCGATGTTGCCCTGCATGAGCATATTTGTTACTGCATTTGCCGCCATTATGTATTCAAGCGGGTTTGTGAATTCTATAAGCGGTATGTTTTCGCATATCGGACATCTCATTGTATAAGTCCCTCCGTATCAAGCCCCTCGACGATGCTTGCCATTATGAAATCAGAAAGCCTCTCTGCAAAGCTGTCATCTATCGTAAAGGCTGTCTGCTCGCCGGTTGCCATGTTCTTTACATTTACCTGACGCTGCTCTATCTCGTTGTCACCCAGCACTATGACGAATTTTGCACCTATCTTGTCGGCATACTTCATCTGTGCTTTGAGTGAGCGCCCTATTAGGTCGTACTCTGCATATACGCCCATGTCACGCAGCTCTGTTATCAGCGCTGTTGCCGTGTCTGCTGCCTTTGCGCCCATGGGGGCGATGTAAAGCTCGCAGCCCTCGGGCTCTTCAAACTCGCAGCCTTGGCTCTCCATGGTGAGTATTATTCTTTCAAGCCCCATAGCAAAGCCGAGAGCAGGCGTTGCCTTGCCGCCTAAAGTTTCTACCAGCCCGTCATAACGCCCGCCTGCGCATACAGCCGCCTGTGAGCCTATGTCGGTGGTCAGAAACTCAAACACCGTGCGTGTGTAGTAGTCAAGACCCCTTACTATCTTGGGGTTTATCTTGTAATCTATCCCCATTATGCCCAGGTATTTCTTTACAGCCTCAAAGTGCTCTGCGCACTCATCGCATAAATAATCGGTGATAAGGGGCGCATCCTTTGCTATCTCCTGATCCTCCTTCGACTTGCAGTCAAGCAGGCGCAGGGGGTTCTTGTCAAGCCTTTCCTTGCAGGTGTCGCAAAGCTCTTCACGGTGCGGCTCAAAGTAAGCCGTCAGCGCCTGACGGTATTTCGCCCTGCATTCGGGGCAGCCTATCGAGTTTATGTTAAGCTCAACGTTCTTTATCCCGAGCCTTGATATAACGCTGCTTGCAAGGGATATCGTTTCTGCGTCCGCCAAAGGCGATGCCGAGCCCAGCATCTCGCAGCCGAACTGGTGGAATTCACGCAGCCTGCCCTTCTGAGCCTTCTCGTGGCGGAAGCATGAGAGTATGTAGAACACCTTCTGCGGCAGCCCCTCGTTGAGTATGCCGTTTTCGAGCACTGCTCTTATTGTGCCTGCTGTGCCCTCGGGGCGCAGGGTGTATGTCTTGTCGCCGGTTGAGGAGACGGTGTACATCTCCTTCTGCACCACATCAGTGGTGTCGCCGACGCCTCTTACAAAAAGCCCCGTGTCCTCAAAGGTGGGTATCCTTATCTCTCTGAAGCCGAACTGCTCGGCAGTTTCCTTTGCTACACGCTCTATCGTGTGCCATTTATATACTTCGCTCGGTGTTGCGTCCATCGTTCCGTTTGGTCTTTTCACGGTCAAAGCCATTATTCTTCGTCCTTTCGTGTTATTATGCGCTTATTTTACTATTATACCACGCTTTTGCCCGAAATGCAATAGGGCGAATGTTAAAAGTGCGGAAATCAATTTTAACAAATTGATTTCCGGGGGTAAGATGTTAGAAATAAGAATACAGAGCGTGGCGTTAAGCCTTTGCTTTCAAAGCTGTGCAGCCTGACCTGTGCGATGAGCATCTTTCAGCTGCGTGAAAATAAAAAAGACTGCCGCATTTAAGCGACAGCCTTTGTCAAAAGGAATCTTATCTCTTATCTCTTAATCAAACGCTTGAATGGCTCTTTACGTACTCAACTACCTCGTCAACAGTTGTGAATGCAAGACCTACGCAGGTGTCAGCACATCCGTAGTAGATAGCTATCCTGCCTGTGTCAGCATCGCAGAGTGTTGCGCAGGGGAAGGTAACGTTCTGAACGTCGCCTACTGTTTCGTAAAGCTCTCTGGGGTTGATAAGGTACTCAGCGCAGCGGTACTTTACCTTCCAGGGCTCGTCCTTGTCGAGTATGCAGGCAGAGAAGCTGTAAACAAAGCCGTTGCAGCTCTCGAGAACGCCGTGATAGAAGCAAAGCCAGCCCTCGCTTGTCTCGATCGGGATAGGACCTGCGCCTATCTTCTTAGACTCCCAGCCCTTGAGGGGTCCCATAACGTGCCTGTGCTCGCCCCAGTACTTCATATCAGGCGACTGTGAGAGGTACATATCACCGAAAGGTGTGTGACCCGAGTCGGAAGGACGTGAGAACATAACATACTTGCCGTTTATCTTTCTCGGGAAGAGAACGCCGTTTCTGTTGAAGGGGAGGAATGCGTTCTCACACTGATAGAACTTCTTGAAATCAAAGGTGTAAGCAACACCGATAGTGGGCTTCCAGCCGTAAGCGTTGCACCATGTTACCCAGTATCTGTCTTCTATGAAGCAAA
>JAFYET010000256.1 GCA_017544125.1 Ruminococcus sp.
CCGCCCTCGCCGGGCTTTGCGCCCTGTGCCATTTTTATCTGTATCTCTTTTGCAGATACCAAGTATTCGTTAGTAACGCCGAATCTTCCCGATGCCACCTGCTTGATAGCCGAACCTCTGTTCGTTCCGAGCCTGTCGCCGTCTTCGCCGCCCTCGCCGCTGTTTGACTTGCCGCCTATGCTGTTCATAGCCTTTGCAAGGCACTCATGCGCTTCCTTTGAGATAGAGCCGTAGCTCATAGCCCCCGTCTTGAAGCGCTTCATTATGCTCTCGGCACTCTCAACTTCTTCTATCGGAATGCCGCCGTTTTCGTCAAACTTAAGCCCCAGCAGGCTCCTTATCGTGAGCTGCTTCTTTGTCAGCTTGCTTGAATATTCGTTGTAAGCGTCCTTGTCGTTGTTCCATGCGGCTTTCTGTAAAAGGTGTATTATCTCGGGTGTGTAAAGGTGCTCTGTCTTGCCGCTTCTGAGTCTGTGGCTGCCTGCACTGTCGATGCCCGAGGGCGTCTCAAAGCCCAGCGGGTCAAATGCAGCCCTGTGCAGCTTTTCTGTTCTCTTGCTGATGTGGTCGAGCTTTATGCCGCCTATCCTGCTTACAGTGCCACGGAAGTATTTGTCAATAAGCTCCTGCGAGATGCCAACAGCCTCAAACAGCTTTGAGCCGTGGTATGACTGTATGGAGGAAATGCCCATCTTTGAAGATATCTTTACTATGCCGTCGAGGATAGCCTTGTTGTAGTCATTCTCTGCTGCGTAGAAGTCCTTGTCAAGCAGCCCTGTGTCGATAAGCTCTTTTATTGTCTCCTGAGCGAGGTAGGGGTTTACGGCACACGCACCGTAGCCTAAAAGCGTTGCAAAGTGATGAACTGCTCTGGGCTCTGCGCTCTCTAAAACTATTGATACAGCCGTTCTCTTCTTTGTTGCAACAAGGTGCTGCTGAAGGGCTGCTACTGCTAAGAGTGAGGGTATAGCTGCACGGTATTCATCAATGTCCCTGTCTGAGAGAATGAGTATGTTAGCACCGTCTCTGTACGCCTTGTCAGCTTCTATAAAGAGCTTCTCTATGGCAGTTTCAAGTGTCGTGCCTATGTAATATGTTATGGGTATAACAGCCGAGCGCAGATGCTCGTTGTCAAGCGCCTTGATCTTGAGCATATCGGTGCTTGTGAGTATGGGGTTCTCGACTTTGAGCACACGGCAGTTGTCGGCTGTCTCTTCGAGCAGGTTGCCGTCCTTGCCTATGTACATAGCTGTGTCTGTTACTATATGCTCTCTTATAGCATCGAAAGGCGGGTTTGTTACCTGAGCAAACAGCTGCCTGAAATATGAAAACAGCGGCGGGTCGTTCTTGTCAAGCTGCGGCAGTGGTACGTCTGAGCCCATTGATACGATAGGCTCTGCACCGTTTTGCGACATGGGGAGTATAACGTTCATTATATCCTCATAGGTATAGCCGAATGCCTTTTGCAGCTTTTCGAGCTGGGGCTTTGTGTAGCTGGGCACGTGCTTGTTGGGTATGTGCAGATCGTGCAGCCTTACAAGCCCGTTATCGAGCCACTCGCCGTAGGGCTGTAAGCGTGAGTAGTATTTCTTAAGCTCCTTGTCGTCCTTTATCCTGCCCTCTTTGGTGTCAGCGAGCAGCATCTTGCCGGGGCG
>JAFYET010000257.1 GCA_017544125.1 Ruminococcus sp.
AAAGTCATCGCCGCCGAGCCTGTTGTTGCCGGCAGTTGCAAGAACTTCTGTTACGCCGTCACCCATCTCGATGATAGATACATCGAACGTACCGCCACCGAGGTCGTATACCATTACCTTCTGATCCTCTTCCTTATCAATACCGTAGGAAAGAGCAGCAGCAGTAGGCTCGTTGATTATTCTCTTGACATTCAGACCTGCTATCTGACCTGCGTCCTTTGTAGCCTGACGCTGTGAGTCTGTGAAGTATGCAGGAACTGTGATAACTGCATCAGTTACCTTCTCGCCGAGGTAAGCTTCTGCGTCTGCCTTTAACTTCTGGAGTATCATTGCAGATATCTCCTGAGGAGTGTACTCCTTGCCGCCCATCTTAGCCTTGTAGTCAGAGCCCATATGTCTCTTGATAGAGATTACTGTGTTATCGAAGTTTGTAACAGCCTGTCTCTTTGCTACCTGACCTACCAGTCTGTCGCCTGACTTTGAAACGCCGACAACGGAAGGTGTTGTTCTTGCGCCCTCGCTGTGAGGGATAACGACAGCCTCGCCGCCCTCCATAACTGCTACGCAGGAGTTTGTTGTACCTAAGTCTATACCGATTATTTTGCTCATAAGATCAAATCCTTTCCAATGCACAATGCACAATAATTATTTATCTAAACCGTTTTGTGGTTTATATACATTTGTTAAACATTCGCTACGATAACGACCGCCGGTCTTACGACCTTGTCGCCTATGGTGTAGCCGTTTTGCAGCACCTGTGCCACCGTGTTCTCGCCGAGCTCTTCGTTTTCGACGGTGCTGACCGCTGTTGCGAAGTTCGGGTCAAACTCCTTGCCTTCAAGCTCCATGGGCTTGACACCCAGCTTTGTCAGCGCATCGCCGAACTGCTTGTATATCATGTCTATGCCCTTCTTGAAGGTCTCGTCAGAGCACTCTGCCGCAAGCGCTCTCTCGAAGTTGTCGATGAGCGGGAGTATCTCGCTCACAGCCGATGCCTTGACATTGTCTGTAAGCTCCAGCCTTTCCTTGGCCGAGCGTTTTCTGAAATTATCATACTCAGCCATCAGCCTTAAATATTTATCCTTCTGGTCTGCAAGCTCAGCCTCGAGCTTCTGTTCGGTGGTAAGCTCCTCCTCAGGCTCCTGCGGTGCATCTGTGTCGCCTGCTGCCTCTGCCTGTTCATCGACCGCCTGCTCCTCCTGCTCAGCTTCCGGCTGCTCCTGCTGCTCTAATATCTCTTCTTCTGTCACGTCTGCCTTCCGTCCTTTCTTTCTCTTTCTAAGTTTCATTGTCGTCATCTTCTTTTGCTATCATACGGGTTATCCTGTCAGCGAAGTATTCAAGATAGGGTATGAACTTTGCATAATCTATCCTCATAGGGCCTATCAGCCCAAGCGAGCCGTAGCTCACACCGTTTTTCTCTATCGGTGCGGTGATTATGCTTGAATTGTGTATCACAAAGCCCCCGTCCTCAGGCGAGAAATGCACTTTGAGCCCGCTGAAGCTCTCATTCAAAAAGCGCTTTATCTCGTCATTCTGATTGTCAAGGAAGGTGATTATCTCGTTCTGGTCAAAGTCCTTGCAGGTGAGCAGGTTCTTCTGCCCCTCGACCCTGACCGAATGTGAGCTCATCTCCTGTGACATATTCATCAGCGCCGAAACTATCGGCGAAAGGCTCATCATATATGTTCCCATAGCCTCTGAGAGCTTTTCAAAGAACTCATCTGACAGCTCATCTACCGCAATGCCCTCTAAGTTCTCCCTTGCAAAGTCTTCAAAGAACCGCAGCTGCTCATCTGTCAGATCAAACTGTAAGCGGCATACCTTGTTTTTTATCGAGCCGTTTGAGGTTATCATAAGTATGACATACATCCTCTTGCCGGTGGGTATTACCTCGACCTTTGATATGAGCGAGAACTTCGGTGCCGTGCTTGCCACTACTGCTGCGCACTTTGTAAGCTCTGCCAGCGCATATGAGGCGCTTTCAAACATCTCATCATCGCTGTTGTATACGCCCGTTTCGGGGAACAGCTCATCTATCCTTGCCTTGTCAGCATCTGATATGGCGTTTTTCTCCATAAGGCTGTCAACATAAAGCCTGTAGCCCTCGTAGGTGGGCACACGCCCTGCCGAGGTGTGGGGCTGCTCTAAGTAGCCCTGCTTTTCAAGCTCAGCCATTTCGTTTCTTATGGTGGCTGATGAGGCTTTGACGTGGTTCATTATAGTCTTGCTGCCCACAGGCTCACCGGTGACGATGTATTCATCAATGACCGCCGCAAGTATTTTCAGCTTTCTTCCGTCCATGCCCCTCACCCGCTTTCAAAGAACGTTTAGCACTGTACGCCTTCAAGTGTTAGCACTCATTGTTCCCGAGTGCTAAATATAGTATAACCCTTTTTGAGCAAAAAATCAAGGGGTAAGCCGCTTTTTTATCAACAAATAATAAACAAAATCGGGCCGCTGTTTTATGCACTCTGCACAAACGCCGCCCGTATACTATATAAATACCCCCTCCCCCTCCCTCTCCCCGCAAAAAACGACTTGACAAGCCATTTCAAATGTGGTATAATAGCATAGTTGCTGGTATGGCTCAGTTGTGTAGATTATGTCAGCAAGCTGACACGGCGCATTCGTAATGCGCAGGTCGCCTTATATTTTTGCTTGTGTAGCACAGTTGGTAGTGCAGCTCATTCGTAATGAGCAGGTCGCAGGTTCGAGTCCCGTCA
>JAFYET010000258.1 GCA_017544125.1 Ruminococcus sp.
GCGGTGAGTGACAAAAGCGTCGTGCTGTTTATAGACGAGCTGCACGGGATAGTCGGCACAGGGGCTGCCGAGGGGGCGATAGATGCGGGCAACATCCTGAAGCCTCAGCTTGCAAGGGGCGACCTGCGGCTGATAGGAGCAACCACCTACGCCGAATACTCAAAGACGATAGAACGTGACAGGGCGCTGGAGCGGCGTTTTGCGAGGGTCGATATAAAGGAGCCTGACATTGAAGCGACCACACGCATACTAAGATCAGCAGCGCCAAGGTATGCGGCATACCACAAGCTGAGTATACCCGATGAGCTGATAGGCTACACCTGCGGGCTGGCTGAGAGGTTCATAACAGACAAGTGCTTCCCTGACAAGGCGATAGAAACGCTTGATGAGGCGTGCGCTTATGCAAGGCTGAGCGCTAACAGTGAAAGCTGTGATGAAAGCGCCCGCCCGCTGGAAGATTACCTTGCAGACAAGATAAGCAGAGAGAAATATATGCAGCTTATAAGCAGCAACCATGAACGACCAATGCTAAAAAAAGAACACATTGACCACGTTATTGCAAGAAAAACAGGTATCAAGAGCATAGCCGCACTGACCGACAGGCGGCTGCTGACAATGCAGCTTGAAAGCAGACTGAATGAAACAGTCATCGGGCAGGAGGAAGTCATAAGGCAGGTATGCAGTGCGATAAAGCGCAGCATGGCAGGGCTTGACAGGGGCAAGCGCCCTTGTGCGGGGTTTGTATTTGCAGGTCGAAGCGGTGTAGGCAAAACGCTTCTTGCAAAGGCTTTGGCTAAGGAGCTGTTTGAAGCGGAGGGGGCGCTGATAAGGCTTGATATGTCCGAATATTCGGACAGAATGAGTGTATCAAGGCTTTGCGGTGCTGCACCGGGGTATATAGGCTACGAGCAGGGCGGGCAGCTTACCGAGCGGGTAAGGCGAAACCCATACAGCGTTGTGGTCTTTGACGAGCTGGAAAAGGCACACAGGGAGATACAGAATATACTCTTGCAGATACTCGAAGAGGGTGAGCTGACCGACTCACAGGGCAGGCGTGTATCATTTAAAAACACGGTGATAATACTAACCACCAATCTCGGCTGCGGAAAAGAATGCAGCAGCGGTCGTATAGGCTTTGGCGAGGCGGGGGCTGACAGGGAACGCCGTGAGATACTATCGGCGGTCAAGGCTTATCTATCACCCGAGATAATCGGCAGGCTTGACGGGGTGGCGGTATTCTCACCGATAGGGCGGCAGGCACTTGAAAGGATAGCCGAGAGCGAGCTTGAAAAGCTAAGAGAAAGGCTTATTAAAAGAGGTCTGAGCTTTGACTACACCCACGAAATGGCAGAGCTTCTGGCCGAGAAAACGCTTGGCAGCGAGCAGGGGGCAAGGGCTCTGCGTAATATTATTGAAAACGAGATAGAGCCGCAGATAAGCGACTATATCCTCAGCGAGTGCGGGAGCGGGCTGCGGCTGCATGACGACAGCGGCAGGCTGACGGTAGCAGCACTGCCAAGTGAGGCTGCTGATGAACTGGAGATGAGCGGATAAAAAAGAGGTATCGTTCGTACTCACGAGCGATACCTTATATTTGTATCTTATATCAGGCGATCTCTCCCCCACCGAGGACGTAATCGCCGTCATAGAACACCGCAGCCTGACCCTTTGAGACGGCACGGTGGGGCTTATCAAACTCACAGAGCACCCTGTTATCATCAAGGGGCGATATCACGCAATCAGAGGGGTTCTGGTGATACCTGGTCTGCACCTTGCAGTGAAGAGGTTCGGTGAGCTTATCGATCTTTATAAAGTTGCAGTTCTGCGCAACAAGCGAATCAGAGAATATCTCATCACCCCTGCCGAGGATAAGGGTGTTGCTCTCAATATCCTTAGCAGCAACGAACAGAGGCTCGCTGTATGACACGCCTAAGCCCTTACGCTGACCGATAGTGTAGCGGATAAGCCCGTTATGAGTGCCGAGCTTTGTGCCGTCAGTAAGCACTATATCACCGCAGGGCTGAGTACCGGCTGCACGCTCTATAAACGCCGCATAGTCACCGTCAGGGATAAAGCATATATCCTGCGAATCGGGCTTATTGGCGTTGACAAGCTCATTTTCAAGTGCGATATCACGTATCTCGGGCTTACTCATAGCGCCGCAGGGAAAGAGCGTATGAGCAAGCTCATACTGAGTCATATTATAAAGCACATAGCTCTGATCCTTACCCATATCGGGGGAGCGCTTAAGCAGCCACCTGCCTGAGTTTTCATCAAACTCTCTCACAGCGTAGTGACCTGTGGCGATAAGGTCATACCCCAGAAGCTCAGCACGCTTTAGAAAGCTGCCGAACTTTAAATACTTGTTGCACTCGATACAAGGGTTGGGGGTCTTACCGCAAAGGTAGGAATCAACAAAATGCCTGATAACGAGCTTTGAAAAATCATCAGACATATTGAACACATAATGCTCGATACCAAGCTTTAAAGCGGCGAGCTTTGCATCAGTTGTATCATCAAGGGTGCAGCAGGTCTTTGAGGCTTTCTGCCCTATATCATCGTTTGAATACAGCCGCATTGTTGCCCCTGCACATTCAAACCCCTGTGACTGGAGCAGCTTTACAGCGACCGAGCTGTCAACACCGCCGCTCATAGCCACAAGAACCCTTTTGTTTTCCATAAAGTCTACCTCTTATCTATAGAGCTTATCTCCCCTGCAAAGCTCCTCTTTTTTGATGCCTACAAGGAAAAGCCCCACATTGTCGCCCATGCTTGCTGTCTGTATCACCTTGCGAAAGCTCTCTATACCTGCGATAGTATACTTTCCGCTTTTCTTTTTGCCATTAAGGGTCACGGTATCGCCCGTGCTTATTATACCGCTCTCGATAACGCCTGTTACAACAGTGCCACGGTTCTTTATCATAAACACATCTTCTACAGTGAACATGAAATTGCCCTCGTTTGCGTATGTATAGCTGTCAGCAGCTGTATATGTATCGCTCTGCCCCTCCTGCGGTGCGGCGGGAGCCGGGGCGGTGTCGTTATTATAATCACACTGCACCTGATACATCGAATCAAAATCATTCTCATCGGGAAGCCCGAAGAGCTTCTTAAAAAAACCCATTATCATTATCCTTTCTTACGACAGCTCACGCAGGCGTGTTACCGCCTCAGGGAGCTTTTCAAGTATGTAGTCAATATCATCATCAGTATTTTCTTCGTTTATGGTAAGTCTTAGCGAGCCCTTTGCGGCAGCCTCATCAAGACCGATACTGCGCAGAACGTGTGACGGGTCAAGAGAAGAGCTTTCACACGCCGAGCCCGATGAAGCACAAATCCCCTGCATATCAAGAAGCATCAGCAGGCTCTCGCCCTCGATGCCCTTTATGGAGATATTCACATTGCCCTCAAGGCGAGTATGCCTGTCACCGTTTAATGTGATATCGGGTATGCGCTCAAACAGCCCGTCTATGAGCTTATCACGCATTGCAAGCACATACTGCCGGCGCTCATCTATACCGCTTACCGCATCGGTGATAGCAGCACCAAGCCCGACAATAGCGGGAACATTCTCAGTGCCTGCACGCCGGCCCCTCTCCTGCGAGCCGCCGAATATAAGCGGTGAGGGGGTAATACGCCTGTTAACATAGAGCACGCCGACACCCTTTGGTGCGTGCAGCTTATGACCGGAAAGGGATAGCATATCTATCACCTGCTGCTTGACATTTATCGGGATATGACCCACAGCCTGCACCGCATCTGTATGAAAAGTCACACCACTCTCTTTACAAAGTGCGGCTATTTCGGGGACGGGCTGGATAGTGCCTATCTCATTATTTGCATACATTATGGTAACAAGGCAGGTATCGTCTCTGAGAGCATTTCTTACCTGATCTGGAGAGATAAGACCGTTTCTGTCTGGGGTGACATAGGTGATATCATAGCCCTGCGTTTTTAAAAAATCACAGGTATGCAAAACTGCGTGGTGCTCAAAAGCAGATGTGACGATATGGCGTTTGCCCGATGCTGCACCCGAAAGGGCGGCAGAGCGTATCGCCTGATTATCAGCCTCAGAGCCGCAGGAGGTAAAGTATATCTCCTGCACATCAGCGCCAATAGCGGCGGCAACCCTTTGTCTTGCTTCAAGAACTGCCTTTGCCGCATCTCTGCCCAAAGAATAAACGCTTGAAGGGTTGCCGAAGCCGTCACGCAGAAAGGGCAGCATAGCCTCATACGCCGCAGCAGAGAGCCTTGTGGTGGCTGCATTATCGGCATAAACCAAACGCTTGCTCATATGAACTTCCTGCTCTCGGTAACTGCGAGGGTATCACAGCGCTCGTTCTCGGGGTGGCCTGCGTGACCCTTGACCCACTCAAATGTGACCTTATGCTTTTCAAGCAGCGCTAACAGCTTCTCCCACAGATCAGCATTAAGGGCAGGCGATCTATCAGCCTTTTTCCAGCCCCGTGAGCGCCAGCCCACAGCCCAGCCCTTGGTAACGCTGTCGATTATATATTTTGAATCGGAATAGAGAGTGACCTCGCAGCTTTCTTTAAGGGCAGAAAGTGCGGTTATAACGGCGGTCATCTCCATACGGTTATTGGTGGTTTCACGCTCGCCGCCCGAAAGCTCCTTTTCAACGCCGTTAAAGCGCAGAATAGCCCCCCAGCCGCCGGGACCGGGATTGCCCGAGCAGGCACCGTCTGTGAATATGTCAACGTGTTTCATCGGTATTCTCCTATAAAAAAGTCTATATACTATTATACTACATATCGTTTGTAAAATCAAGTGAGGCGGCAAAAGAGGTAGATGCAAAAATATGAAACAGTATCATATAACAATATTAAACTATGGCGAGTATATTCATTTATATAACGTTTTCGGCACGAGATGTTGTAAAATGTGCACAAATTTAATGATAATAGTCTGTTAAAACGGCAGATTGACAATATTTTTCTTAATTGATATAATTAAACTACAGAATAAAGCATCACTTTGCAGACGGTGAAAATATTCATTTTGTAAGGTGATATGAAACAGACAACGTTCATTTGGAGGAAAAACTGATGAAAAATATCAAAAGAGCCTTTGCGCTCACGCTTTCGCTGATGATGGCTTTCGGCATTGCAGGCTGCGGCAATTCAAGCAGTTCGGGTAACAGCTCTGACGAGTCATTTGAGGCGACCGACAACATCGAGGTACAGGAGAACAAGGAGATAGCCGACATTCCCGACGGCGCTGAAAAGACAATTCTCTACCTCGGCGAGAATGACTTGAACCCCACAAAGGCAAACCCCGAGATATCCACCGAGATGAAGCTGTTCCAGCAGCACGGCGGAGCTATCGAGTGGCACAGGTGTACAAACGAGGGCAGATTTGATGCGCTTGCAAAGGCTATAACTGCAAACAAGGACGTGCCCGATATATTCAACTACGAGTGGCTCTCTTTCCCTGCACAGGTAGTTAACAATATGTTCCAGCCCATTGATGAGATAGTTGATTTTGAGAGCCCAATGTGGAAGAGCTCAAAGACCACTGCTGACCAGTTTGTGCTCAACAACAAGCACTACGTTGCCCCCCTCGGCTATGACCCCTCGGCAGTTATCACCTATGACAAGAAGCTCGTTGAGGAGCTCGGCATGGAGGACCCCTTTGAGCTTTACAAGAAGGGCGAGTGGAACTGGACAAACTTCAAGTCGATAATGGAGGAATACGTAGCAGGCGGCACTGCCGAAGATGAAAGATACGGCATAAACGGCTTCTTCAGACCGCACATCACACAGCAGACAGGCAAGACGCTTGTATCGTTTGACCCTGCTACATCTACATTCTCAAGCAACCTTACCGACCCCGATATCGAAGCTGCACAGCAGTTCCTTTATGACCTTAAGAAGGAAAACCTCATGCTTGACGGCTGGATAGGCTCGGCAAGCGAGTGCTTCCAGAAAAACTGCTTCTTCTACGGAATGGGCGCATGGGCTGTAAAGCCCGGTGACGGCGACGAGTGGGGCATCGTTCCCATGCCGCAGTATGACAAGAACCCCCAGAAGATAACCACATCTGACATGAAAGCATTTATGTGGGTCGATGGCTCAACAAAGAAGGACGCTGTAAAGTGCTGGTTTGAATGCTACAAGTCGGCAAGGACAGACCCCCAGTATGAGCAGACCAACAAAGACAAGTTCTTTGAAAACAACAGCAACTGGACAGAGGATATGTACAGCGTATTCCAGGATATCACATCTGATGATTACTTCATGATATTTGACTATGCATACGGTGTATCATTCAAGCTGGGTGACAGAATGCAGTTTGACGGCAACCAGTGCCTTACCGATGCGCTTTACAATTCATCATCATCTGAGGACGAGGACGGGCTCCAGATGACCTGGACTCAGGTTAGAGAGACTTATTCAAGTACTGTTGACAGCGAGATCGCAACGCTCAACAAGGATATTGAAAAGTACATAGCAGACAACAAATAAGACAAACAGCAACACCGCCGTGGGAATTACCCTTCGGCGGTGTATTATTATTTACCCAACCTGTCTTTTGCCATGTCGATAAAGCTCTTGCCCTGATCTTTCGGGTCAAGATCGACATCTTTGGTGTTCTGCTTCCACTTGCTCGAATCGGGCAGAAGCTCATAGGCGATGTTGTGCTGTTCCCACTCATAGGCAAGGTCATCAGGCTCACGGTAGCCTGTATAGTCCTTGTTGTGTATGGGGTGTATCTCTGAAAGTGCAGTGCAGATCGTCACCATATCAGCCTTTTTGGTTATCTTGTAGGAATCGATTATCTTCCAGTTATCGGGGGTGTAGTAGGCGTTAAACGTCTCACCGCCGCAAACAAAGGTAAAGCTCCCCTCGCCCATCTCGGTAAGTGTTATCTGCTCGGCTGCGCTTTGCTGTGTATCGGTCTGCGATGAAGAAGTTACTATTTCGCTAACGGTCACTTTTGAAGCCGATGTTTTCTTTGCCGCCGATGTGGTCTTAGTGGCAGAGGTCGTGGTCTTTTCAGCCGTCGATGTGGCGGCGGGCTTGCTGCTTTGCGTTTTGGTCGTTTTCACATCAGCTTCGGTCTGCGCAGGGGCTTTGCTTGCCGGTTTGTCGGTCTTATTTACAGAGGTGCTGCTTTCGGAAGATGCTGCTGTTACAGATGTGGTGCTGCTCGCCTTATCCGTCTTGGCTTTGGTTTGCGTTTTACTGCCCGGTGCTGACTTTGAAGATGCAGTCTCGGGTTTGGCTGTCGTTTTAGTTTGTGCCTGAGTTTCGGTATCGTCGGAAGTTTCAGGGGCATCTTCAA
>JAFYET010000259.1 GCA_017544125.1 Ruminococcus sp.
GCGGCATAGACAGCGAATTATCAGATGATACATCTACGGTTGAAAGCACAGCCGATACAAGCTCAGAGGCTGCAAGCAGCATAGCAGACAGCAGCTCCGCTGTTAAGACAGAAAGCACGGTATCTGATAATAGCAGCAAAGATGATGAAAGCTCGTCATACGCTTTACTGTTTGGCAGCATAGGCGCTGGCGCAGTTTTGCTTATAATCATTATCGCAGTAATCATAAAAAAGAAATAACGCCTCCAACATAAGCCGTTTGTTCGGTCTTTTGATCACAAATATCCCGCAGAGCATCGCCAAAGTGCCCTGCGGGATATTATTTTGTATTAAGCAAGCCTTACAACAAGGGTTATATCAAACCTGCCGTCATTGATATCGGCGTAGACCTCGCCGCCCATAAGCGACATAAGGCGCTTGCAAATGAACAATCCAAGCCCGTTGCCGTTTTTGCTGCCAACATTATTACCACGGTGAAAGCTCTCAAATATCTCGGGAAGCTCTTTTGTTTCAAGGGTGCAGCCTGTATTTGAAACGGTTATAAGCTCGCAGCCGTCCATTTTATCAAATCTTAACTCAATTAGCCTGCCGTCGCCGTATTTGACAGCGTTCTCAATAAGGTTTTGCAGGCACTCGGCAAGCCTGTCGGGATCACAGAAAAGGATACAATCAGCAGACTCCCCCACTCTCAACTCTGTGCCTGACATAGCAAGCTGAGGGGCGTACCTGGCTGTTATCTTATTTATGATAACGCTTAAAAACACCTCGCCGCTGTTTACTTCAAAGCTCATAAAATCTTCACTTGCCGCCTTGGTTATCTCGCTGACGAAGTGTTCGATCTCATCGGCACGCTTATTTATGCTCTCGGCTGTTTCACGCTGCTTTGCTTCATCGTTGTAAAGCCCCTTGGCAAGTGCCTTGGCATTGAGCTTTATAGCAGAGAGGGGCGTTTTTATATCGTGTGAGAGCGACAGGAGAAGCAGCTTCTTATCCTTTTGCATTGTCAGTTCTTTCTTGCGGCTGTCTTCAATGCTCTCACGCAGAAGATTTACACCCCAGGTGAATTTGCCGAAAAAGCGGCTTTTCTCCTCAGGCAGTTCGACCGCAAGGTTGCCTTTTGCAAGCTCGTGAGGAACATTGTTCAGCCTTCCGAAAGGAATTATGATATAGCGCCTGAAATAAAGCATTATTCCCGATATCAAGGCTAAAACAAGCAAAAGCACGATGTTTACCGTAATTATCGTGCTGCTGTTATCATACACGGTATACTCTACACGGTAAAGAGCCCCGCCTGCTTCAATGATAATATACGGTTCATCACTGTTATACAGGTCATCACCCGAATAGACGGCTGTTAAGTGCGGGTATTTATCAAGGTCATAGCTGCCTGTTTGTGAGATATCGTCAGCAAGGCGCTTGGCTTCAACACGGTATACGCCGTTATAGCTGTTCATCTGCCGTATAAGAAGTATATTCAGAATTACCGCAAGCAGCAAAAAAGTGGCAATAACAACAACACATAGCCTACGAAACGCCCTCATACGAACTTATACCCCACACCCCAGACAGTTAGCAGGCGCTTGGCGTTTTTGGGGTCGTCACCGAGCTTCTGGCGAAGTCGGTTGATATGCACGTGCAGCGTCTGAAGCTCAGAATCGCTGTCACTCCCCCATACGGTGTTGAACAGATACTCCTTTTTAAGGGATTTGCCTTGGTTTTCAATGAGCAGAGCAAGCAGGTCAAATTCCTTAGTAGTAAGCTCGACCGCCTCGCCGTCTATTTCGGCTGTCCTGTCAACAAGGTTAAGGGTAACTCCGCTGGCAGTAAGCATCTCACGCTGATAACGGCGCTTGAAAATGCCCTTTATCTTGGCAATGAGTATATCTATATCATAGGGCTTTTCTATATAATCATCAGCGCCGAGGTCAAAAGCCCCAAGCTTGTCTTCCTTATCCGTTCGGCAGCTGACTATAAGTATAGGTGTATCGGCGTTTTCTCTCAGCTTTGAGCATACAGCAAAGCCGCCCACATCGGGCAGATTTATATCAAGCACAACAAGCCTTGCCCCGTAGCGCTCAAACAGCTGCAGCGCCCTCTCGCCGCTCTCGACACAGGAAACGGTATACCCCTCAGCCCGCAGAAAATCCGTCAGAAGTGTGCTTAGTTCCTTATCGTCCTCAACTATAAGAATATCTGTCATATCATCACCACCCGCTATTATTTTACCATATTTCGGTCAATAAAGCAAGAGGCAAGAAAAGTCTTACCTCTTGCTTCTCACCTCTTACCTCTAACTACCAGCCCTGCTCCATCAGCCAGCTACCAAGCTCACGTTCACGGTCACGCAGGCTCTTTTCGGTGCTGTTAAATCTACCGAGCTCTTTTTCACCGACTATACCGCCGTCAACCAGGTAGAGAACCCTGCTGCACTTGGCAGCCACCTTGGGGTCGTGAGTGACGCACATTATTGTAGTTCCCTCATTATTGAGCTTTAGCAGCTCATTCATGACCTCATCCGAGCTGGAGCGGTTGAGCGCACCTGTGGGTTCATCAGCAAATATCATCTTTGGGCTGTTTATCATGCTGCGGCAGATGCAGGCACGCTGTAGCTGACCGCCCGAGACCTCGTTTATATCATTCCCGCCTACTTCGTCTATGCCAAGGCGCTTCATAAGCGCACGCCCCCGCTCCTCGGTCTGCTTGCGTGTTTCGTTGTTCTTTTTTGACTTGACAGCAGGGAAAATGATATTATCAAGAACACTCAGGTTTTTCATCATATACATCTGCTGGAAGATAAAGCCCATTTCATCAAGCCTTATCCTTGCAAGCTCTTTGTCATTAAGCTCTGCCGTCTCTCTGCCGTTAAAGATGACATTTCCTGCTGTTACCCTATCCATTCCCGAAACACAGTAGAGAAGTGTTGACTTTCCCGAGCCGGAAGGGCCCATAACCGCTACCATTTCGCCTTCGTTGATAGTAAGGTCGATATTCTTTAAAACGTTATTCTGATGCTTGTTGACTATATATGTCTTGCAAAGACCCTTTGTCTGTAAAACTGTATTCATTGCTGTTTCCTCCTTATTCTATTGAAGCTGTGTCGCTTGCCTTAATTGTCTTTGTATAAAGTGCTGTAAGAAAAGCGCCTATTACCGTGACTACAATGAGAATCGCCGGGCATATCAGGAATATCTCAAGCGGGTCGTAGTCACACTCGACACCTGAAACATCACCTATCATGCCGCTGACAAAGTTCATAATGGCATTGCTTGCAGGCATAAGAACAGCTGTCGATATTATGGTTGCCAGCAATGCAGATATCACAAATCTCATAGTATGCTGCGCTATGATGCTCATATCAGGTATTCCTACCGCTTTCATCAGTGCTATCTCGCCCTTTTCCTTTGAGATGAAGCTGCGCTCCATAAGTATCACTATCATCAAGGTCACAATGACGGTAATTATCATCATCATCTGCTTGACTAAGTTCAGTGTATCAGACATCTGTGTAGCAGTTTTTATAAGTTCTGAGGTAGTGCAGACCTTTTCACTGTCAACAGCCTTTTTTATCTTCTCAATGTATTCATTCTTCGTTTCATCGTCAGGGTCTCCGTCAAACTTTATACTAACGCCCATGCTCTGGAAATTGTTGTTTTCTACCAGATCAACATCGGGGTGCATCAATATACCGTGACCGCCGCCTAAAAACGATGAGTATTTACCTGTTATAATATACTCATCTGTTTTATCGCCAAGAGTTATGCTGACTCTGTCACCTATCTCAGCACCGAGGTCATCAAGGGCGTAGCCTGTCATTGCGATCTCGTCTTTTTTCTGCGGCATTGAGCCTTCATCAGCCTTAACCAGGTCGTTTTTTAGACCCTTGGATACATAGCAGAACTCGTTTGCCGTCTTATCGCCGTGGTTTACCTCATATCTGAAGCCCAATGTCATGCCGCACTCACCGGGAATGCCGTTTTCTTCGAGCATTTTATCGGTCTTATCAAGAATATCCTTATAGCTATCAAAATCAGCGAAAGCATCGGCAAAATAGGTGATATCAAATATATGAGCATCAGATTCAGACAAGCCGAAAAGATATGCTATCTTCTCACTTTTAAGAGTAAGCGCAAGGTTTGACATAAGCGTCATCATCAGCAGGCAGAGAGCAAATATGATTGTTATTATGCTAAACTGCTTAGGGGCGCTTACAACGTCATTAACCGACATAAACACATTTGACGGAAGCTTTGAACGTCCTATATGCATAAGGCTCTTTTTCTTGAAGCGCTCGCCCGTTTCGCCGTTTCTGACAGCATCTATCGGCGAGAGCTTATTTACCCTGCGTGTGCAGGTATAGCAGAAGAATAATATCAGTACCACAACAGCTGCCGAGCTTAACAGCCCTATGATCATGTTACTGCTGCTTTCAAGCACCATATTATTTGATACAGAATCAAGCATCAGTGAACTGAGCGGAAGTGAAGCTGCATAGCCTATAAGCGCACCTATTATGGATATAACAAGATACTTGGTGATATACAAGCACCTGATGCTGAAATTATCAACGCCGACGGCTTTCATAACACCAATCTCACGGAATTCCTCACTGATAGTGAATTTAATCGTGAAGCGAAGCACAACAAAAACTGTAACCATAAGCACTGCGCTTATCATCATCATAATATAAGCTGCCACCATATCAAAAAGGAAGTTTTCCTTTATCTCATCTCTTGTCATTATGTAGGCATTTTCATATTTTTCGGCGAGCTTCTCTATCTGATCAGTATCATCGGTGTTAACAAACACATCCTGGTCATCAAATATCCCTCTGCTTTTGTTTTTCCCTATATATTCAAAATCCTCATCATCGACCAGAAGATAAGGCGATGCCGTCGAATCATGGGAAATTGTCGGGCATTTTATAACGCCCATATATTTAAGGCTAAGCCTGATATCGTCAACACACACCTCAAAGATATCACCCTTGCGCACGTCCATATCATTGATAAAGGCAGCAGTTGAATAAAAGCAGCCTTTTTCGACACTTTCTACTGTATTATTATCCTCATCATAGAACCTTACATACATCTCTTTATCGGATATCATATAGGCAGCATCAATAAAATTATCCATTTTATTGCCTTTGTATATAAAGTTCTTAGAGCTTTCTATACAGTAATGATGCTCGGTCCCCACATAGCTGACACCGTCAAGCGCCTTTAACTCATCTTCCATTTCACAGTTAAAAGGCATATTGACCCTGACATCGGGTACATCTGACATCTTGAAATAATTATCAACACCGCCTGTCACCGCAGCTATATTGCTGACACTTGCCGATGCGAACATTGAGCACATGATAACAAACAGCAGCAAGATGATATTCATGGTCTTTTTGCGTTTCAAGTCCTTTTTAAGAATTCTGAAAAACATTTTTCAACCCCCGTTTCCTTTATTCTGATAAAAGTATAACATATCAATTCTTAACAAGTCTTTAACTTTAGAAAAGGCACAAAAATTCCCGAAGCAGCAACCAAGCTGCGCTTCGGGAAAGAGTATCAGTTATTGGTAAGAGCGTTATATCTGTCAGGGCGGCGGTATTTTGCGCCCATTATTTCATTTTGCCGGTATTCTCTGAGCATATCGACATCAAGCTCTGCTATATAAATACCGGCATCAGAAGGGGCTTCAAAAACGCACATATCTCTTACCCCGTGCTCATCTCTTAGCCATGCAACACCGTCAAACAGCGTAGAACGGCCGTTGCAGTCGGGCTGACCCTCGGGGTAATTGCAGGTAGCAATTGCGAGCATATTCTCATATGCCCTTGTGCGCAGGGCAGACAGACGGTTTATCTCCATAGGGCAGGCATTGGGGGCTAATATAAGCTCAGCGCCCTTTAACATAAGTATACGGGCGCTTTCAGGGAACTCTCTGTCAAAGCATATCATTGAGCCGACCTTTATGCTGCCTTTTGCTGTTTCAAGCTCGGTAACATAGAAATCATCACCGGGCGAGAGCATTTTTTCAAGGTCAAATTCACAGGTATGCACTTTGGAGTAATTGAGTTTCTTGTCTCCCCTTCTGTCAAAAAGAATTACAGAATTGAGAGGCTTCGGGTCATGTTTTTCAAGAAAAGTGAAAGCTATTGCTATTTCAAGGCTCTTTGCCATGTCTTTAAATGCTATCACAAAGGGGTTGTCAGCTGATATTGCAAGAGCTTCAAGGGCTTTTTTATCCTGTGGTATATAATAGCCGTCACTCCACATTTCGGGGAAGAGAATTATATCAGCGCCCTTATTCTTGGCAGCAATACAGGCTTCTCTGCCGATTTCAAGCTGTTCTTGCAGCGTATGACCCGACAGCAGCTGTGCAAATGCTATTTTAAGAATCATTCAAGCACTCCTCAAATACTACGTTTACTTAGCAATAAACTTCTCTATTACGACCTCGGTGGAATCGCTTTTAAGCCATACCTTGACATCATCGGCGAGCTTTGCTATTATTGATTTTTCAAGCTCATCCCATTCCTCGCTTGCATGGTCGCCTGCGGAAAGGCAGTTTCTGTAATTCATAAGCGACCAATAGCGCTCGCTGACATTTGTATCCTGCTCATCAGTACCCATTCTGTACCAGTTATTTACAGATATATATTCATCCATATACACACCGTCATTAGCGTGCTGTGCGCTCACACGGAAGGCTTCTCTTATCTTGCCGAGTATGCCCTTGGCATATTCGTTTTTACCGCTTGTGGAAACGGAAAGGATCTTCTCTTCCTGCACGGGGTCAACAGTTCTCTTGGCGGACAAGCATATAAGACAGCGAACACCGCCCTCAGTCGGCTCACTCTCAAACCACAGATCCCCGCTGAACTTATCCATAATACCATGCACCATACTGATAAGCTCCTCGGTCAGCAGCCTGATACTCATTACAGACTTGCCTGTGAATTCATTATACCTTACAAAGCTCTCAGCAGCTTCAAGTGCCTCCTTACGCCCTTTAAGGTCGCTGTAGATACGGATAACATCGCTTTTCATTTTTTATTCCTCCTCTGTATTATATAGCTTTATCGGAAATATATAGGTTATTTTGATTACTGAAGATAGTATATATTCATTATACCACATTTTAAACAATTCGTCAATTATTTATATACACATTTTAGTAAACTTTCAACATCGCCGCAAAAACAGCAAAACCCAGCGCACGTTACCATGCACCGGGTCGTTTGTTATTATGTTATCTTTTCAGAAAAGCTATGAATCTTGTTTCAAGTTCATTGCATCGTTCAACTTTCTTCTTATATAAGAAGATATATTTTCAAGATCAGATTCTTCCAGCCAAAGAGTAACACTATCTGCATCACAAATATATACGATCAATTCTCCATAGCTGCGTGATACTATAAATCCGTAATAAGGTTGCGAAACGTGGCATTGCCTGTGTTCTGGCAGTTGAGGGAGCAGTGGATATGTTCGATCCTGCCCGTTTTGCATTCCGTCCGCTGAAACCAGAACTTTTCATGACATCGGTACTTGCTTGGAAGAAGCTGAGCCCATATGCAGGTGCGGCAGGCAAATTCCTTGAATACATCAAAAGTATACATTCCGAGCATACCAAAGTATGA
>JAFYET010000025.1 GCA_017544125.1 Ruminococcus sp.
AGTGCGTCAGATATCTCCTCCACCGAGCGGGCTATGAGCTTTTTGAAAAGCGGGGCTGCCTTGTCGGCTGCCTCCTGCACCTCGGCGTGAGTGAGGGGGTTAGGGCTTATGCCTGCGGCAAGGTTGCAAACGCATGAGACCGCACAGACCTTCATGCCTGCGTGGTTTGCGGCAATTGCCTCTACCGCTGTGCTCATACCCACCGCATCAGCGCCCATTGCTGCGAGCATCTTTATCTCGGCAGGCGTTTCAAATGAAGGACCTGTCAGCTGCGCATAAACGCCCTGCTGAACCTTTATGCCGTTTTCCTTGGCGGGATCCTTTATTATACGCACAAGGCTCTTATCATATACCTCGCTCATATCCGGGAAGCGTGTGCCAAGCTCGTCTATATTTGCGCCGATGAGCGGGTTAGGCACGAATGTTGCTATATGGTCGGTGAGTATCATAAAATCACCCGCCGAGAAGCTCTTGTTTATGCCGCCCGAGGCATTTGTGAGGAAAAGCACCTTAGCCCCCAGCATACCCATAAGCCTTGCAGGCAGCACAACGTCCTTTATATCATACCCCTCATAGTAATGCACCCTGCCCTGCATACACACAACAGGCACATCGTCTATATAGCCGAATACGAACCTGCCCTTATGCCCCTCGACAGTCGAGCGGGGGAAGCCCTCGATATCGGCATAGTCTATCTCGCACTCTTTTCTTATGCTGTCGGCAAATGCCCCCAGCCCCGAGCCGAGCACCAGCGCTATCTGCGGCACAAAATCGGTGCGCTCTCTTACACAGTCATAGCATCTTCTGAGTTTTTCATAGGGTGTCATAGTTACTCCTCCTCGTATAATGCAAAATGCTTAATGCATAATGCATAATTGATGTGTGTGCCTTCGGCACACTTATACCCATTCGGGCGACCGCCTGCGGCGGTAATTATTCCGGCAATACCATTTTAAGATATGTCGGCGCAAGCCGACACCTTAATTATGCATTATGCATTACGCATTATGCATTATAAATATTGTACCACGAAATCATCATGATTGCAAGGGTCATATAAAACCGCTTGCTCATTGAGTTTAGAGTGAAAACACCCCTGTTTTTGTGCAATCTGTATACCGTTCACAAAAAGTTTAGAATTTACAGAACAGTTACAGAACTATCCCTATTTTCGGGCTGTAAATTTGTTTATCCCTGTAGATACAAGGCTTTTTGAGAGTACATTAACAATATGTTAACACATTCGGGCGCAAAATATGTTACAATTTGTAATAAATAGAGAGTGCTTGGCTCAAAGCCAGAACGTTTTGAACATTTTTACTATAAACCACTTGCAAAAATTATTTATTTTTGGTATAATAATAAAGAATGATAATGACAGATAAATCGGTCTGCCATATCCTCAAGTAAATTATAAAAGCAGAGGAGTAAAACTTATGTCAAACAGATTATTTCAGAGCGTTGTTCATCAGATGCGTGACACTATCGACTGCACCATAGGCGTTATCGACGAGAATGCCTCGATCATTGCCTGCTCGGAGCTTTCGCAGGTGGGCACGACAAATGAGTTCGTTTCCCTTGATCTGAGTGATTCACACGATATTTTCGTAAGGGACGGCTACACATACAAGCCTTTCGGCGCACACATGAAGCCCGATTATGCAGTGTTTGTAGAGGGCACAGACGAGGTGGCAGCAAAGTATGCGAGCATTCTCGCTATTACCCTTTCAAGCATAAAGCAGTATTACGACGAGAAGTATGACAGGAACAACTTCATCAAGAACGTTGTTCTTGACAACGTGCTCCCCGGCGATGTTCACGTAAAGGCAAGAGAGCTGCACTTCAGCTCTGACACGCCGAGAGTTGTCCTGCTTATAAGGATAATCTCTTCAAACGACGTTTCTGCTTATGACGTGATACAGAACCTCTTCCCTGACAAGAACAAGGATTTCGTCTTCAACATCACCGAGAGCGACATCGTACTCGTTAAGGAAGTTTCCTCGGGCATCGACTCGAAGGATCTTGAAAAGCTGGCAAGGAGCATTTCCGACACCCTTTCAAGCGAGTTCTACACAAGAGTAAACGTCGGCATAGGCACTGTTGTTGAGGGCGTAAGAGATCTTGCACGCTCCTTCAAGGAGGCTCAGATAGCTCTTGAGGTCGGCAAGGTATTTGATACTGACAAGATAATCGTTTCCTACGACAACTTAGGTATCGCAAGGCTTATCTATCATCTGCCCACAACTCTCTGCGAGACATTCTTAAGAGAAGTATTCAAGAAGGGCTCGATAGAGTCGCTTGACCACGAGACACTGTTTACTATACAGAAGTTCTTTGAGAACAACCTCAACGTTTCCGAGACATCGAGAAAGCTGTTCGTTCACAGAAACACCCTCGTATACAGATTAGAGAAGATAAAGAAGCTCACAGGTCTTGACCTGAGAGAGTTTGACCACGCTATCATCTTCAAGATAGCACTTATGGTCAAGAAATACTTATCGGCAAACCCCGTTAAGTTCTAAGGTAATACCACACTACCATTGTGTGTCAGATACGCCGTCCGAATTTTCGTCAGAGTGTCTGTTTTTGCCGCAGTTTTACTGGCGTAAATCAAGGCAAAAATGGGCGCTATGACGGAAATTCGGCAAGTAGATGGCACACAAAGGAAAAACCGGTGGTTGTGTGGTGTTACCACAAGGTAACGCACATAATAATGCCTGCCATACATATAAATACGGCAGGCATTTGAGTTTTTATTAAGGAGTGTAATATTTTGGTAGAGTTCAAGGACGTGTCCGTCACCTACACAAGCGGTGTGGATGCGCTTAACAAGGTCAATCTGAAGATCAACGACGGCGACTTTGCATTCGTCGTAGGTCCTTCGGGTGCAGGCAAATCAACGCTTATCAAGCTGATACTCAAGGAGATAAACGCAACATCGGGCGTTGTAACGGTAAACGGCTTCAACCTTTCAAAGCTAAGACGTGGCAAGGTGCCGAAGCTGAGAAGGACTATCGGCGTGGTTTTCCAGGATTTCAGGCTGATACCCACTATGACGGTTTATGAGAACATTGCATTCGTTCTGCGTGTTATAGACGCACCTGCAAAGTACATAAAGAGCCGTGTACCCTATGTTATATCACTTGTAGGGCTTACAGAAAAATCAAAGGCCTACCCCACCGAGCTTTCGGGCGGTGAACAGCAGCGTGTAGCGCTTGCAAGAGCTTTAGTAAACGACCCCAAGCTCATAATCGCAGACGAGCCTACGGGCAACATCGACCCTGCGCTCTCCTACGAGATAGTTGAGCTGTTAAAGGGCATAAACGAGTGCGGCACTACCATTCTTATGGTAACACACGAGCACGACATAGTTCGGCACTTTGGCGGAAGAATAATAAATATCAACAAGGGTGTCATATCCTTCGATGAAGTAGTTGGAGGTAAGGGCAAATGAGATTCAGTAGTATGAGATACCTTGTTGGTCAGGGTTTTAAAAGCATTTGGAAAAACAGGATGATGAGCTTTGCATCATTTTGTATAATACTTGTATCGCTTCTTATGGTAGGGCTTTCGGCTTTAGCATCGCTCAACCTCTCGAAGATAATAAACGGCATTGAGGACAAGAGTGAAGCGATAGTAGTTATCAAAGACGGCATAACCGAAGAGGAGAAAACAGCACTCACAAAGGAGATTACGCTTATCCCCAACGTCAATGAGCTGAAATTCTACTCGAAGGACGAAGCGTGGAAGTCAATGGTGGAGGATATGCCCAAGGACGAGCAGGATCTGTTCAAGTATGCAGACGACAACCCCCTGCCTGACACCTTCAAGATGACGGTAGTTGACATCAAGAAGATGAGCGAGACTACTGCTCAGATAAGCTCGATGAAAAACGTTGACTCGGTAAAATCGCCTACCTCGTTCACTGATATGCTCATATCAATCCAGAGGGTAGTAACGATAATATCGGCAGCGATAATCATAGCACTTGTGCTTGTCTGCCTTATCATCATATCAAACACCACAAGGGCAAGCGTTTTCACAAGGCGCAAGGAAATAAACATCATGAAATACGTTGGTGCGACAAACACCTTTATCAGGATACCTTTCTTTATCGAGGGTATGATAGTTGGTATAATCGCTGCAGCCTGTGCGCTTTTCCTGACACAGTTTGCATACGAGGGCGTATACAAGATATTCAGCACCGACTTCTCCCTCTGGGCAGTTCTCGGTATGCAGAATCTCTATTCATTTGACAGCCTGTTCAAGATAGTTGCTGTATCCTATGCAGTTGCAGGCGCACTTATCGGCGCTGTCGGCACATCTATCAGCACGGGCAAGCACTTAAAGGTATAATAAACACAAAAGCCGCTCACTTCGGGCGGCTTTTATAGAATGCATAATTGAGGTGTCCTGATTCGCAGGACGTAATCAAAAAAGGACGATCTATGATAAGAAAATACAAGACCAAGGCACTGCTGTCGTTTGCATTGGCGCTGATAATAAGCGTCAGCGCTCTCGGGCAGGGGCAGACGCTGACTGAGGCGGCTGCTTCCGAGGCACAGCAAAACCAGCAGGACATAAAAAGCAAGAAAAGCAAGATATCTGACCTTGAAAAGAAGCAGGCAGAGCTTGATGAAAAGATAGCCGCCACCAAGGACGATATCAGCGCTCAGCAAGAGAACCAGCAGGCTATACAGGAGCAGATTGACACTGTCGGCGAAACGATAGCTGCCTTAAGCGCCTCGATAGCAGAGCTTGATGCAAAGATAGACAAGCTCGGCAAGGACATAATCGAGCAGGAGGCTGCCGTTGCTGCCAAGCGTGAGGAGATAGACAAGGGCATAAACGACTTCAAGGGCAGGCTGCGGGCGCTTTACATAGCGGGCAGCGAGAGCTATGCCGATGTACTCCTCGGGGCTGATGACTTTTACGATATGCTCATGAAAATGGAGCTTATAAAGCGTGTCACCGACCACGACAACGAGGAGATAGACCGCCTTGTTGCCATAAAGAACGACTACGAGGCACAGCTTGCGGTGCTTGAGCAGAACAGAGATGAGCTGAACGCTTCAAACGAGGAACTCAAAGCCCAGAAAGAAAAGAGCGAAAAGCAGAAGAAAAAGCTGGCAGAGCTTTACAAGCAGAGCGAGCAGGTGATAAATGAGCTGAAAAAGAGTGAAGAAGCCTATGAGAAGAACAAGGAAAAGCTCGAGGCAGAGAGGAACAAGTTCGAGGCTGACCTGCAAGCGCTCTACAAAAAGGAAGAGGAGCGCAAGGCTCGTGAAAAGGCTGAGGCAGAGGCAAAAGCAGAGGCAGAGCGCAAAAAGCGTGAAGCAGAGCAGGCACAGCAGCAACAGCAGCAGACCACAGACAACACCTACTACGAAGATGATGAGGACGACGACGAGCCTGTGATATATGACAGCCCCGCAGCGAGCACGGGCTTTATATGGCCTGTTCCCGGGCAGTACGGCATAACCTCATACATGGGCTGGCGCTGGGGTGCATTCCACAAGGGAATAGACATAAGCACCTGGGGCATCAGGGGCTCGAATGTAGTTGCGGCGGCTGACGGCACCGTGCTGGTAGCTGACGGCTACTGCACCCACGACTGGCCAAAGGACGGCAGCTGCGGCTGCGGCGGCGGTTACGGCAACTACGTAATAATCGACCACGGCAACGGCTACTGGACGCTTTACGGGCATATGATGGAAAACTCCGTCACCGTGACCCCCGGGCAGTATGTCAAGCAGGGGCAGAAGATAGGTCAGGTAGGCACAACAGGCTGGTCCACCGGCGACCACTGCCACTTTGAGGTAAGACAGAACGGCAACCCCGTTGACCCGACGCAGTATGTGAGCTACTGAAATACCGGCTCACGGCACTTGACAAACGCATTGTTTGGTGTTATAATATAAAAAAGAAGGTGCCTGCGGTAAGCGGTCACCTCCGAAAGTCGCTAAATAAACAATAGCCGCCTTATGTGGAAGTCAGGCGGCTATTTCTTTTGGTTATTGCAGATGCGAACAACAATATCAATTATTGTCGCAATAAGTAACAGAAGAGTCAATACCTCGAGTGTACTCATTTTGCTCACCTCCCTTGCAGGAGGAAGATTTGACCGCCTACGCTGTGGTGCAGACACCCTTGATATAATACCATAAAAACAAACACTTGTCAATACAAACCACGCCCTCCTGCGCTATGCAGGAGGGCGTTATCTTACTTCTTACCTCTGACCTCTTACCTCTGATCAATACTGCACAAAAGACAGCGGGTCCATATAATTTCCGCCGTAGCGAAGCTCAAAGTGCAGGTGAGGTCCCAAGGAATAGCCGGTGGTGCCGCTTATGCCTATCTTATCGCCCTTGTTTACCAGCTGACCCACAGCCACCGTCGGCTCGGTCAGATGACCGTAGAGGGTGATAAAGCCGTTGCCGTGGTCTATGACAACATAGTTGCCGTAGCCCCCGCCGCAGCCGCAGCTGCCGTCTTTGGGAACGTTGTGGGTGCAGGTGTTGTTTGCGATAACTACCCTGCCCCCCTCAGAGGCTACTATATCACTGCCCATGCTTGCGCCTATATCCGTGCCCTTATGGGTAGTGCCCCAGCGGGGACCCACGCCCGAGGTGACCTGCTTTGTTGACGGGCAGGGCCAGCCGAAGTTATACAGGCACTCGCCCTTTTTCTGCTCGTCCTCATCTGCTTTCTTTGTCTGCTCCTTAGCCTGCGACGACCAAAGCTCACGCAGCTTCTGTATGGCTGCAAGCTCTGTCTGCATACGCTGTGTCTCGTCTGCCGTGTCGCCGTATTCGTCCTCTTTCAAAAACTCCGACAGCTTGTCGGCATACTGTGATTTTTCTGAGTTGAGTATCCTGTTCTGCTTGTCGAGCTTTTCTTTGAGTTCCTTTGATTCCTGCATAGCAGCGGTGCTCTTCTGGTAAAGCTCATCAAGATACTGCTTTTTCTCAGCAAGCGAGTCATACTGCTGCTTGTATTCGTCCTTTTGCCCCTCAAGCTGCTTTTTCTGTGCGTCGTAGTCGTTTTTCAGCTTGACAAGGCGGTCAAGCTCGTTCCTGTCGTGGTCAGCCACACGCTCTATAAGCTCTGTGCGCATTAGCATATCGTAAAAATCATCAGCCCCGAGGAGTACATCTGCATAGCTGTCACTGCCTGCAATATAAAGCGCCCGCAGCCTGCCCTTGAAATCCTCGATACCGGTGTCTATCTCCTGCTGCTTCTGATCGACAAGCGCCTGCTGGGCGGCTATCTGCGATTCAAGCTCGTTTATGTAGTTGGTTATCACGTTTATCTCTTCATTCAGGGAATTTATGCGCCTTGTGATATTTGCCTGTATCTTTGTTTCCTCGTCGATATTATCCTGAGCTTTCTTTATCTGCTCATCAAGCTCCTTTTGCTCCTTAGCTATCTCGCTTAAGCGCTCACGGTAGCTTTCCATATCCCTGACCTCGGTCTTATTGACAGCGCCCTCGCCCTCTTTTTCTGTTTCTTCGGGCTGTGCTGCCTGTGCCTCCTCCTCAGTCGCAAGGGTAGTAAGCCCCTCGCCGCCTATAACGCTTACAGACAATATCAGAGCAGCAGCCGCTGCAAGTATTCCCTTTAGCTTAAATGCTCTCATTCTTTTGCTCCTTATTGGTTTTAGTCGTATGCTGTTTTATTGTTGTCGGGAGAACTCTTTTGAAAGTGCTTATTTCCCACTCTCTTTTTCTGAACATTTGCACTTGTTTTTTTCAAAAGGGTTTCCCCAGGGCAACTAAAGCAGCGGTGCGAAAAGACCCAGCACGGCGCTTATCATGCGCTGGGCTATAGGGCGTGATGCGCACTCCTCGTAGGTGACTCTGTGGCAGCGGTTTTCAAACATATCCTCAAAATCCTGCTTGATATCGGCTATACACTCGCTGCCGTACATAAATGCCGCACACTCAAAGTGCAGATAAAGCGACCTGTAATCAAGGTTTATAGTGCCAACTACCGCCTTGACATCATCTGAGAGGAAGTTCTTGGCGTGGATAAAGCCGTCGCTGTATTCATATATCTTAACGCCCTTGGCGATAAGCTCTTTGTAAAATGACTGACCTATGAGCTTGATATACCACTTATCGGGTATGCCGGGAACTATTATCCTGACATCGACACCGCTCTTTGCAGCATAGCAAAGCGCCGTCATCATCTCATTATCGGGGATAAGGTAGGGGGTGGTGATATAGACGTAGTCACGGGCGTTGTTTATGATGTTCATATACAAAAGCTCACCTACGTTCTCATCATCAAGCGGCGAATCGGAGAAGGGCAGCACGAAGCTGTCGTCCTCAATGCCGAGGCGCTCGAAGGAAGCGGGGCGGTAGTTGTCATACTGCGCCACCGAGGGCTCGCCGGTTATCTCCCACAGCTGGAAGAACATCATCGTAAGGTTCCAAACGCCCTCGCCCCTGAGCATTACTGCCGTGTCCTTCCAGTGACCGAAGCGCTCCTTGCGGTTGATGTATTCATCGGCGATGTTAACACCGCCCGTAAAACCCGTGTGACCGTCAATAACCAAGATCTTTCGGTGGTCACGGTTATTCTGTATGGTGGTGACAAGAGGGCGGAAGGGGTTGAAGACCTTGCAATCTATCCCCTCATTACGCAGCTTTCTGTCATATCTGTAAGGCAGCTCAGACTGAGTGCCCATGCCGTCGTAGAGAAGCCTTACCTCAACGCCTGCCTTTGCCTTTTCTACCAGTATCTGATGAATGGTATCCCACATATAGCCCTTGTCTATTATGAAATACTCCATAAAGATAAAGTGCCTGGCAGCTTTAAGCTCCCTTACCATAGCTTCAAACTTTTCCTCGCCGAGCTTGAAGTAAGTCACTTCGGTGTTCTGATATATAGGGTAGCCGCCGTACACACGCATATAGTGGGCAAGGTTTGAAACGCTGCTGTCACGCTCTTCAAGCGCCTTTATGACACCTGCCTTTTGCTTTAAATAGGGCTTTGTGTTCTCGACCTTTTTGATAGAGAGGTTTCTTTCATAGCGGTAGCTTGACTGGAACTTAAGATATATAAACGCAAACGCCCCGAATATCGGGAATATCAGTATAGGCAGTATCCACGCCAGCTTATATGCGGGGTTCTCGCCGGAATTTATGATATACATAACGGCGATAAGCTCAACTGCGATAAAGAAATAATAAATGAACACAAACTGCCCTGCCAGCGATACAATTGCAAACACCATAAAGAGTATCTGCAAAAGCAGCAGGGCTATAACGATAAATTTCTGCGAAAAGACTTTATTAAACGTCTTTTTCGGCTCAAATTCCTTTTTGCGCTTCATTTCCTTACCCTTCAAAACAAACGGTTATCCCCGCCTTATGACGGGGAATGGTTCTTTATGTGGTTTTATACAAACATTCTCTCAGTGAGTATGTGAATAGTCCTTTCGTCCTTATACGGCGGGTCATCATCCACGGTAACGCAGACGACCTTATCGTCCTTAAAGACGTATTTATAGTGTGTGCCTTTCTTGTCGTCACCCTCAACAGTCACCTCGCCCGAGAGCAGGTCATAGCTCCACTCAGGCTCATCAAAGAAATGCTCTGCCGCCTCGCCGAAGGTGGTGTAGCTCATCTTAAAGGGTGTCTGCGGCTCATAGACGAGCTTTTTCGCCTCACCCACCTTGAGCATATAAATAAGCATATACAAAAGCAGCAGTATGACTATCACCAGCACCGAAACAGCGATGATGAACTTAGCCTTGCCGTGTGACTTCTTTGCAGCCTTTTTGCTGCCTTTCTTGCTGCCTGCGGCGGGCTTTTTCTTTTTATGCTGCGGCATATCGGCAGGGCGCTTGGGGCGTGGCTGCCTTACCTCGGGCTCAGGCTCGGGTGGGGCTCTGTCAATTACCGCAGTGGACGTGGGCTTATGGGAATACACCCGTGAGCTCGTTTCAACATCGGGGGCAGGTCTTCTTGCCGAAACAGGCTCAGTGCGCAGGCGGGTGTTCTTTGTCACTATCTTTCCGCAGCTGGTACACAGCTTTGCCCCCTCGGGCAGCAATGCGCCGCAGTTGACACACCTATCGCTCATATGAAGACCTCACCTCGCTTTCTCAAATGCTCATACAGAATTAAAAATACCTCATCATAGCCACAACTTTGCCGAGTATCTTTACCTCGTCAACGATTATAGGCTCCATAGTATCATTTTCGGGCTGCAATCTGTAATGACCCTTTTCCTTATAGAAGGTCTTGACGGTAGCTTCCTCGTCGTTTACAAGGGCAACAACGATATCGCCGTTGCTTGCCACCTCTGTCTGCTCGACGATGACGGTATCGCCGTCAAATATACCTATATTTATCATGCTCTCGCCCCTTACCTTAAGTGCGAAGAGCTTGCCTGAGAATTTCTTGTCAAGGCTCATGGTAAGGTAGCTGTCAACATACTCAATGGCAGTTATAGGCTTGCCTGCGGTAACAGTGCCGACAACGGGAATAGATGTGGCTTTCTGATAGCCGGCTATCCTGATAGCACGGTTACAGTTGTTCTCACGCTCAAGAAGCCCCTTCTGCGAAAGGGTTATGATATACCTGTGGGCGGTGGAGGTGGATTTGAGCCCGAACTCCTCCTGTATCTCTCTTACAGTAGGTGCGAAGTTGTTCTCATCAACGTAATTCTTGATAAACTCAAATACCTTGCGCTCCTTATCGGTTATCCTCTTTTTTCTTGTCTGTTTCATTTTCGGCACTTCCTTTCATCAGGCTTCTCTCAGCTTCTTTGCAAGTCTCTTGGCTATCTTATACGCATCACCGCAGCCGAGGGTCATTATAAGGTCGCCCTCCTGCGCATTTTCATAAAGGTAATCTATGACCTGCCCGAAGTTATAGTCCTTCTGCTGTGCGGTCTGCTGGTCTACAACCTCATGGGGGGTCTTGAAATAAACACAGCCGTCTATCTTATCGCCGAGCATCTCGGTGTAGATATGGTGGGTGTTCTTTTCACGGCTGCCGAATATGTCGGTAAGCACGCACACATCTGCTATGCTCAGAGCCGACACGAAATCCTCCATAAGTATCTCTGTTCTCGAATAGGTAAAGGGCTGGAACACTGCTATCACCCTGTTGAAATCGAGCCCCTTTGCAGCCATGAGCGTTGCTGCAAGCTCATTGGGGTGGTGGGCGTAGTCATCGACTATGGTAATGCCCTTGACTTCATCTATCTTTTCAAAGCGCCTCATAGCGCCTCTGAACTCTTCAAGGCCCTTTCTTATGCCCTCATAGGAAACGCCCACCTCTCTTACCGAGGCAATAGCTGCAAGGGCATTTAGCACGTTATGCTCACCGGGGACGAATATCGAGTAATCGCCCTGCTTCTCGCCCCTGACATAAAGCTCAAAATCAGTGCGCAGACCTTTCTTTGCGGTTATCTTTGCGCTGAATTCATTATCCTCACCGAAGCCGAAGGTGACAACACGCTTATCAAGCCCCTCAATGGCTTTAAGTGTGTTCTCATCATCGCCGTTCACCACAAGGCACTTTGAAGCCATTGCGGCGAATTTATGAAAGCTCTTGATTATATTTTCTAAAGTTCCGAAATAATCCAGATGGTCGGCATCGACATTGAGTATAACTGCGATATCGGGTGAGAGCTTTAAAAATGTATCAACAAACTCGCAGGACTCGCACACCATAACATCGCTGCTGCCTGCCCTGCCCGAGCCGCCTATTGCCTTTAGCTTGCCGCCGATAACGCAGGAAAGGTCAACCCCCTCCTCAAGGAGTATCTGCGTAGTCATAGATGTGGCAGTGGTCTTGCCGTGAGTGCCCGAGATGCAGATAGCATTATCATACCAGCCTGTAACTATACCTAAAAGGTCTGAGCGCTCGATAACTGCCGCACCGCTGCGCTTTGCTGCAACGAGCTCGGGGTTATCAGCCATTATAGCCGCAGAATAAACGATAAGGTCAGCCCCTTCGATATTCTCAGCTGCCTGCCCCATGAACACCTTTATGCCCATTTTTCTTACTGCATCGAGCGTCTCCGTCTCATTATTGTC
>JAFYET010000260.1 GCA_017544125.1 Ruminococcus sp.
AGCGACACTTGCTATCAGGTTCAGGTTGTTTCTTGGTATGATAACGAGAACTCCTACACAAGCCAGATGGTAAGAACAATCAAGTACTTCGCAGAGCTTGGCTAATCAAAACCGTTAATAAAGAGTTTTACCGCCCTCCCGATTCGGGAGGGCGGTTTTTTTTCCCTTCCCCCTTTCTGGGAAAATTTTTGTTCACAAGCTATTGCAATATGAAGAAAATTGTGTTATAATGTAAGTTGGATAATAATTCACACAAAAAGGGGAGTTTTTTTGTATGATAAAGACTATCGACATCTCGGGCGAGTGGCAGCTGTTCCTTGATAAGTCGGCTAAGGCGAAGATAGAGAAAATACGCTTTGACGACATTATCACCCTGCCCTCCACCACCTCCTATGCAAAAAAAGGTAAGCCAAACCCCGCTCGTGAAACGGGCTTTCTTACCGATGCATATAAATTTGAGGGGAGTGCCTGGTTCAAAAGAGCGCTTAAATTTGATAAGGCTGAGGGCGGGCGTGTGTTCCTTACCCTTGAGCGTACAAGGCTCACAGCACTTTATGTTGACGGGGAGCTTTGCGGCAGGCAGGAGAGCCTTAACACCCCTCATAGTTATGATGTCACCCGCTTTGCCGACGGCAATGAGCATGAAGTCGTGATATGCGTCATAAACGTGGGCTACCCCACAGGCGGCGGGCACCTTACCTCTAAGGACACCCAGACTAACTGGAACGGTATCACCGGCAAAATGGCGCTTGAATACACAGGCGGCGTGCAGATAACAGACCTGCGGCTTTTTCCGAATATAAACACCGGCAAGGTAGTTATCAGGGGCAAGGTGAGCGAGGGCTGCACTGTTGATGTAAGTGCGGTGAGCTTTAACGGCAAGCGTAAGCACGCCCCGAAAAAGCAGAGCTTTGCGCTTAAGGGCGGCAGCTTCTCGGTAAAATACGATATGGGCAGCGACTTCCTGCTTTGGGATGAGTATGAGCCGAACCTCTACAAGATGACGATAGCAAACGAAAATGATAAATATGAGCTGACCTTTGGTATGCGCAAATTCTCGCATAACAGCGGTAAGTTTACGATAAACGACCGTGTGACATTCCTGCGTGGCAAGCACGACGGGCTTGTTTTCCCAAAGACGGGCTTTGCGCCCACCGATGTTGACGAGTGGGTGAGGGTGCTTTCCATTGCTAAAAGCTACGGCATAAACCACTACCGTTTCCATACCTGCTGCCCGCCCGAGGCGTGCTTTGAGGCGGCTGACAGGCTGGGTGTTTACTTAGAGCCGCAGCTGCCATTCTGGGGAACTATCCACGAAGAGGGCGAGGAGGGCTATAACAAGCGTGAGCTTGATTATCTTATCAGCGAGGGTTACCGTATACTTGATAAGTTCGGCAGCCACCCGTCATTTTGTATGTTCAGCCTCGGCAATGAGCTGTGGGGCTCGCAGCGGGTGCTTGATGAGATACTCTCGGCATACAAAAAGCATGATGACAGGCACCTCTACACTCAGGGGTCAAATAACTTCCAGTGGTGCCCCGCCCAGCTTGAAAATGATGATTTCTTCGTGGGCGTGCGCCTTGCAGGCGACAGGCTCATAAGGGGCTCGTATGCCATGTGCGATGCGCCACAGGGGCATATACAGGTAAGCGCCCCCTCCACAGTTACCGACTATGATGAGGCAGTACACCCCAAAAGGGCAGCCCACTCGGCAGATACATCGTCAGACGGCACGGTGCAGATACAGTTCGGCACGACTATGAAAACGGTAAAGGCGGAGCAGGCAGATGCTGACTTTATACCCACAGTTCCCGTTGTGACCCACGAGATAGGGCAGTATGAGACTTTCCCTGATTTTGATGAGATAAGAAAATACACAGGCCCTGTCAAGGCGAGAAACTTCGAGGTCTTTGCAGAGCGACTTGATAAGGCAGGGCTCATGCCCCTTGCAAAGGACTTTTTCTACTGCTCGGGCAAGCTGGCGGCTGCCTGCTATAAGGAGGAGCTTGAAGCGGTGTTCCGCTCACGGCTGCTCGCAGGCTGCCAGATACTCGACCTTCAGGACTTCCCGGGGCAGGGAACAGCGCTTGTTGGTATGCTCGATGCGTTTATGGACTCAAAGGGGCTTATCACCCCCGAGGAATACCGCCGCTTCTGCTCTGACGCTGTGCTTATGGCGAGGTTTGATAGCTTCGTTTATCAGGCGGGCGAGAATTTTGGGGCGCACATCGAGCTTGCATACTTCCGCCCCGATGATATAGGCGGCAGTAAGTGCGAGGTGAGCCTTGCCAATGATAACAGTACAAAAATATTCTCTAAAACATATACTCTCGGCAAGCGAAAGGCTAATTACTACGACATAGCCGATATATCCATCCCCCTGCCGAAAACGGACAAGCCCGTGCGCTACACCCTGACCCTGCGTATTGCAGGCACTGATATACAAAACAGCTACACTATCACCGCATACCCCGAATGTGACCTGGGCGGAGTCGAGGTGTTCACAAAGCTGACCAAAAAAGCAGACGAATATCTCGAAACCGGCAGAAACGTCCTGCTCATATCACAGCCTGCAAAGAAAAACAGCATCGAGGGCAGCTACTGCACTGATTTCTGGTGCTACCCGATGTTCAAGGCAATATCCGACATGATGAAAAAGCCCCGCCCGGTCGGCACTATGGGGCTTATGATAGACAATAAGCACAAGGCGCTTGGCAGCTTTATTTCCGAGCGATTCTCGACACCCGACTGGTACGACATCGTATCAGCATCACGCAGCGAGAGGGTTGACAGCAGCAAGGTAAACGTCATTGCGAGGACGATAGACAACTTTGAGCGCAATGCCGACCTGGCGCTGCTCTATGAGTACAAAAAAAGTAACGGTAAAGTCATAAGGCTGTGCGCCGACCTTGAAAAGCTCAAAGGCTCGGTCAGCGGCAGGTGGCTGATATCACAGCTTGCAGAGTATGCAGGCGCATTTAAGCAAGGAGGCGGAAAGGCTTGACAAAAAAAGAATTCTACTCAAAGCTCAAATATAAAAACACCGCTTTCGGGCTGGCGTGCTCGCTGCTTCTGATACTGGCTGTCGGCTCGGCTTGCGACATAAAGCCCAAGAAAGCCCAGCCTGAGCCCCAGTCGTCACAGGCTGCCGAGGAAAAGGAGCCTGAGCCTCTTGAAGAAAAGATACCCGACAAGAACACCTACACAAGGGGCAAGGCGGCAACTGATTTCAAGTATATCGACATCAGAAGCGACAAGCAGCTGCACTCGGGGCTTTTGACACCCTACACTGATGAGGTGGCTTATCAGGGCGAGAGACCCGGCGAAATGGTGAGCATTTACGAATACCTTTTCAGCGAGAACAAGACCCAGATAGCATATGCAAGGAGCACGCAGATATACCTCACAAAGGAAACTGCTGAGCGCTTCAACGCCATGGCGAGGGACTTCAAGGGGCAGACGGGGCTTGCTACCCTGATGATAGCAGACGGCTACGTTCCCGAGTCTGATGATATGAAAAACAACCCCTGCTGGGACGGCAGCTACACCAAGACAGCCAAGTGCGAGGAGCATTTCTTAGGCACATCTATCGACCTGCTGACCTACCCCGGCGACGGCAGCTTCCCCGAATTCACAGGGGAGGACAAGTACGCCTGGGTGCTTGAAAATATGTCGCACTACGGCTTTATCCTCCGCTACCCCGAGGGCAAGGAGGATATCACGGGGCACGAGCCCTACAAGAACCACATACGCTATGTGGGCTACCCAGATTCGCAGTTTATGTACGACAACGGCTACACCTTAGAGGAATACATCGAGGAAGTCAAGAAGTACGATTACAAGAACCAGTACATTTTAACGGACACTCACGGCGGCAAATATTGTGTATACTACGTACCTGCCGACAAGAGCAAGACCACAAATGTGCCGATCCCGATAAACGGCGACAAGGAGCTGAAATACCGCATATCAGGCGACGCAAAGGAAGGCTTCATCGTCAGCTGCATGGTTGAAGAACCCACGAAATAATGCATAATTATGGTGCGCCCTTCGGGCGTGATTATAAAAGACGGAATACAGAAAGGCGGAAAATATATGTATAATACAGTTGAGCTTACCCCCGATTACAAGGCAGTCGGCGTTTCTGACAGAGACTGCAAGGCAACATTACAGATAATTAACCCCTGTTTCAATGATGAAATGGGCAAAAGAAAGCGCAGAGCCGTTATCGTTGTTCCCGGCGGCGGTTATGATTTTGTTTCTGAGCGTGAGGCTGAGCCTGTTGCACTCAAATTCGCAGGTGCGGGGTTTGCCACGTTCGTGCTGAGGTATTCGGTATACAAGAAAAAGTTCCCGACGGCGCTTTTGGAGCTTGCAGCAGCTGTAAAGTATCTGCGTGACAACGCCGATGAGC
>JAFYET010000261.1 GCA_017544125.1 Ruminococcus sp.
CGGCTGCGCCGCCTCGACATTTGCGGCGGGGCGGCGAACAATTCGTTCTTTATAAGGTTGTTGTAATCGGGGCGTTGTGATACTTTTATTACTTGTTCGCCGCCCTTGCGCCTACGGCGATGGGACTCTGTTCCAAGCCCTGCTGGGGCTCTGCCCGGTATCAAATGAGATTTCTCATTTGATACCAGCCTCGCAAGCCCTTTTTGAGGAAAAGGGCTTGACCCCAAAACCTTCTTAATTTTTGTTACCCCCCACAACTCCCAATTTATCTACATCACAATAACCCAAAAGAGGTGAGAAGATGAAAAAGCGTATAATAAAAGCAGCTGCCGTCTACGGTGTCGTTGCGGCGGTGCTGCTTGGGTATTATTTGTTTGTGCGCCTGACGGGGCTTGGTATACCCTGCGTCGTGCATAAGTTCACGGGCTTTTCCTGCCCCGGGTGCGGTAACTCACGGGCACTGATTGCCCTTTTGCACCTTGACTTTGCAGGGGCGGTGCGCTATAACCTTTTCATCTTCCCCGAGCTTTTGTTTGCGGTGTATGTGGCTGCCGTAGTCACGCTCAGGTATGTTAAGACGGGCGTTTACAGCGTCGCTATGCCCCATGAGTGGGCGCTCTGGATATTCCTGCTGATGCTTGTTGGCTGGACGGTGGTCAGAAATATCCTCGGCGTTTAAGATGATCAGTTATTCCTCATCTTATTCATATACATAACGCTCATCCTGAACATAACCTTCGTTCTCTATTGCCTCTGAATATGTTACTCCGTCAGTTTCAACGCTGATGATAAACTCATACTCGTGGTTTTCGGCTTCTTTTATAACAAGCGTTCCTGTAAACTCTGCTCGCTCACCGAAAGCATCATTCTCATCACAGCACCGTCCTTTCATGTATTATTATATCACAGCACAAAAATAATGCAAGCTATTTGTGATACCTTGCATTATTCCTGTTATACTCTTCATTCAGTTGTTCACAGTAAGCAGACAATCCTTTGTTTTGTGCTTGCTCAGCTGCCAGATAAGCAGCATTGCGTCCTTGGGGCTTTGCTGATAGAAGTCGCCATAGCCGTTTACTGTTATGCTCTTGCAGGCAGAAAGGTCTATAAGGTCTTCAAACGCCGCCCAGCTGTGCCCGAACCATTCGGGCAGATGAAGCGCACGCTTGAGCACGTTATGCAGTTGATCCGCACTCTTTATGCCTTTGAGTTCTATCACAAGCGTCGTAAGATCAGGCTGTGAGAGGGCATAGGCCTGCTTTATCTCTTCATCCTGTGCTGACTGAAAATATGCGTCATTGTATTCTTTGGCAGGATACTCCTCACCAAGCAGCCTGCGTATATGCGCCACATCGTTCTCATCGCCGTAATCGAGATACACGAGCATATCAAAGGTGTTCTTGTCAAGCTCACTCTCATAGTCTGCCGTTTTTGAATAGAGGTGCCTCTCAAATATCTGCGGCGAAATGCACCCGTTTACAAAGCCGCCCAGCATATCCCCTATAACTGTGCTCATAGCTCATTCCCTCCCCTGTTTCTCTGCTCTTAGCCGCTCTACCAGCCCCTCGTCGGGCTTGACGTAGAGTGTGCGGTTGTTTGTGAATATGACCATGCCCGGCTTTGCGCCGTTTGGCTTCTTGACGTATTTTACAAGCGTGTAGTCAACAGGCACCTGCGCCGAGCTTCGTGCCGATGAGTAGTAGGCAGCTATCATAGCTGCCTCGGTTATCGTTTCATCAGGCACCTCGCCGCCTTTAGCCGATATTATGACGTGCGAGCCTGTTATCTCCTTTACGTGCAGCCATATGTCGAGCTTTTCGCTGTCCTTGCAGGTGAGCTTATCATTCTGCTTGTTGTTGCGTCCTACCCTTATCTCGTACCCGTCAGATGATATAAACTTCATAGGCGGGCGGGTCTTGACATTCTTAGCACCCTTTGAAAGCCTTGCCGATTTAAGATACCCCTGCTCGTGCAGCTCTATCCTTAAATCGTCTATGTCCGTCTCGCTCATGGCTCGTGTCAGGTTGTCAAATACCGAGTCGATATATAATAGTTCCTGCTCGCCCTGCTCTATCAGCCCGGTGAGCTTTTTTTCGGCGGTGTCTGCCTTGCGGTATTCGTTGTAATAGCGCTGGGCGTTCTGCGACGGGGTAAGGCGCACATCGAGCTTTATGCGAAGCCTCGGGCTGCCCTCCTCATAGTAGTTATCAACATCGACAAAGCCGTCGCCTTTTTTGAAGTTATAAAGGTTTGCCATTAACAGATCGCCGCAGATCTTGAGCTTCTCTCTGTCAGCACATTCAAGCAGCTCCTGCTTCTGGTTGGCGGTGCGGCGTGCTATCCTCTCCTTGGTGTTTTGCAGGAATCTGTACAGGTCGCTTGCCCGCTGCTTCATGCGTGCGGTGATATCACGCTCGGTGAAGAAATAATCAAGCGTTTCACACGCCGAGGGGAAGTGTATCCTCTCCATAAGCGAGCCGTACTGTGTGATATCCGCAAAGCAGAAGTCCTTTAGCAGCCCCTCCTGCGATTTGAGCACGGTGAACTTATTATCACCCTTTTCTATCAACTGCGCCTGCATCGAAAGGAAGAGGTAGAGCTTTTCAAACCCCTCCTGCGGCAGCTCGCCCGCCGATATCTCGTCCTGCGTGACTTTCAGCGCACACTCTCTTGCAAACACCGGCGACAAGCCCTCTATGCTTTTGAGTATCGCCTTTGAAAGCTCGGCGTGGGCGTTGTTTTCAAGCGCTGCCCTCAGCCCCTCTCTTGTCAGGCTGAAAAGCGACAGCCGCTCATCTCTCGGGGGCGCTTCATACTGCATACCCGGCAGCACGGGGCGCACGCTCGACATATCCTGCCCCACACGCTTTATGGCATCAATGATGCGCCCCTCCCTGTCAAGGATAATGAGGTTTGAGTGCCTGCCCATTATCTCTATCACAAGGGTTATGCGCACGATGTCGCCCATTTCGTTTGATGAGTCAAAGTCAAGGCAGAGTATTCGCTCCTGCCCCTCCTGCCTTATATCAACGAGCCTGCCCGATGACAGCAGCTTTCGCATAAGCATACAAAACATCGGCGGCACACGGGGGTTATCTATCTGCGCACGGGTAACGTGTACCCTCGCCCCGCCTGCCGAGGTGTTTATAAGCAGCTTATACCCGCCTTCTCTTGTACGGAAGGTGATAAGTATCTCCTCCCTCGAGGGCTGATGTATCTTATCCACCCGCCCGTCAAGCAGCACGCTTATCTCGTTTTTTACTATTCCTAAAAATACGCCGTCTAAAGCCATTAGTTAGTTTTTCTCCCTTTGTTTATTCTATTTATTCAACGCTCTTTATTGACCTGTCGGGTGCTTTTGTTCCTGTTACAAAGCAAAGCACAGGCACTCTTATGCATACCTCTGCACATATAAACGTCGCCGCAAAAGCGCACAGCATCGGCACAAAGAATAAAAGCTGCATACTGCCATCAAAGATATTTGCAAACAGATACTGGAACAGCACTACCCACACAAAATGAAAGCTGAAATATGCAAACGACCTTTGTGACATAAAGCGTGTCACCCTGTTATCAAAGTCGATACTGTGCTTGCCCGTGCCTATGAGCGCAAGTATCATAAACCATTCAGCAGCGGCCTTTACGATGACGTTCGCCGCCCCATAGTCTTTACCCGACCATATAAACATATATACATTCAAAACGCCCGCCGCAAAACCTATAGCAAGGGTCAGGTGCCTGTATTTTTCTGCCCTTTCGATGACTCTGTCATTTGATAAGACAAAATAGCCGATAATAAAAATATAGGTGTATTCCGTTAGACTCTTGCCGCCGACAGAAAGCAGGTCATACAAAAG
>JAFYET010000262.1 GCA_017544125.1 Ruminococcus sp.
ATATGCACACTTGCATCGGGTGAGTCGATCATCACCGAGAAGGGTGCAATGAGCTGGATGTCGCCTAATATGCAGATGCAGACAAGCGGCGGCGGTCTTGGCAAGATGTTTTCTCGTGCGCTTCAGGGCGAGGCTATGTTCCAGAATATCTATACCGCAATGGGCGGCGACGGAATGATTGCTATGGGTTCGAGCTTCCCGGGCGATATAATGGTGCTTGATGTTTCAAGCGGTCCTATCATCGCTCAGAAATCTGCTTTCCTTGCAAGCGAGAGCACTGTTGTTCAGGAAATGCACTTTAAAAAGAAGCTCGGCGCAGGTTTTTTTGGCGGTGAGGGCTTTATCATGCAGAAATTCTCCGGCAGCGGCAAGGTCATTCTTGAGATAGACGGTTCGGTAATGATGTATCAGCTTCAGGCTGGTCAGTCAATGCTTATAGATACAGGCTGTCTTGCTGTTATGGATGCAAGCGTTAATATGGAGATAGAGACGGTCAAGGGCTTGGGCAATAAGCTCCTCGGCGGTGAAGGCTTCTTCAATACAAAGGTAACAGGTCCCGGAAGAGTATGGCTGCAGACAATGCCTGCAAGCAATCTTGCGTCGCTTGTTGCAAGGTATATTCCCTCAGGCAGCTGATAAATTATCAAGAGCGTCATGTTACAAACACTGGCGCTCTTTTCTTATGGAGAATATGTGATTATGGTTAGACAGATAAGAGAAAATGAGCTTGGTGAGCTGTTAGAGCTTTATACTCACCTGCACGAGAGCGGCATTCCCGAAGAAAATGAACACCTTAAAAACACCTGGGAAAAGATAATGAATGACAGCGCCCACCACATTATAGTTTACGAAGTTGACGGCATGATAGTTTCTTCATGTGTGTGCGTTATCATACCAAATCTTACAAGAAATGTGCGCTCTTATGCGTTTATTGAAAATGTTGTAACTCACAGCGATCACAGGGGCAGGGGATATGCCAGCGCCTGCCTTGCATACGCTAAAGAGCTGGCTGTAAAAGAGAACTGCTACAAAATGATGCTGCTTACAGGGGCAAAAAGCGAGGCAACGCTTAGTTTTTATAAAAACGCAGGCTTCAACAGCGCAGACAAGACGGCGTTTATAATGTGGCTATAACTAAAAAACAGCCGTGCGAACAGGGTCACACGGCTGTATCTATCAGTAGACAGTAGGCTTATGCTTGATCTTTCGGGTATAAGCCTTTTTGTTTTTGTGGGGGATATCTACCGGCTTGACGTTGCCCCAGTCGCCACGGCTTTTGAGGTCGATCTTACGTTTTTCTTTCTTGCTCAGTTTTTCGTATGAAATAAATACCCGCATATATCATTCCTCCCCGGCCTTGAAGTTATAGATAGGCTTGATGATATCAACTATCTCTGCCGTGTCTGTGATGTTGTTTACTATATCCTCCATATTCTTGTATGCCATAGGGCTTTCATCAAGGGTGGCGGAGCTTACCGATGTGGTGTAGATGCCCTTCATCTCCTTCTTGAACTGTGACACTGTCAGAGTACTTCTTGCAGCGCCTCTTGAAAGCAGCCTGCCTGCGCCGTGAGGTGCAGAGTAGTTCCAGTCAGGGTTGCCCTTGCCACGGCAGATAAGGCTTCCGTCACGCATATTTATAGGTATGAGCAGTATCTCGCCATTCTGCGCCGAAACTGCACCCTTACGAAGTATCATATTATCCGTATCGATATAATTATGAAGCGTTGTGAACTGCTCGACAACGTGAAAGCCCATGCCCTTGACGATCTCGTGCATCATAGCCTTGCGGTTAAGCTCGGCAAAGCGTGAGACTATCTTCATATCGTGGATATACTGCTCAAACAGGTCATCCTGCGCATAGGCAAGCGCCTTGGGCACATCGGTGCGCTTGGTGTTGTACAGCTTCTTAAGCTCTGATTCTATGAGCTTCTGCTTGCCCTCTTCCTTCAGGGCGGCTATGAGCCTGTCAGCATCTTCCTTGGAGCTGCCGTTAAGGCGCTTGTAGGCTTCAAGCTGATAGTAAGATTCCGTCTCAACACCTAAATGCCTTGACCCTGAGTGGATAACGATATAAATGCTGCCGTCCTGACTCTTGTCGGCTTCGATGAAGTGGTTGCCGCCGCCAAGCGTGCCAATACTCATTTCAGCACGAATGGGGTTTATGTGCTCATAGCAGTAAAGCTCTGTCAGGTCTATCTGCTCGGCATAGTGGTGTGCCTTCTTTCTTATGTTAAAGCCCGAGGGTATTGCTGAATATATAAGTTTATCGAGCTTCATAGGCTCAATGTGGCGTTCCTTGAGCTTAACGGTTTCCATTCCGCAGGATATATCTACGCCAACAAGGTTAGGCACTACCTTATCGGTAATGGTCATAGTTGTGCCGATAGTGCAGCCTGCGCCTGCGTGAACATCGGGCATTATGCGTATCTTCTGCCCCTCAGCCATAGGCTGATTAAGCAGGGTTATTATCTGTGAAATAGCAGTCTGGTCAATTATATCTGTAAAGACCTTAGCGCTGCCGTATCTTCCGTTTAATTCTATCATAAATTTCTCCTTTTCTCTTTTTGACGCAAAAAAACGCACCCTCAAAAGAGAGTGCGCTGAAAGTCGACTTAATTGTATGCGTATAAAACGCCCGAAAGATCAACGTTTCCCATTGCGGCAAATCTCGTTTTTGCGGTATGTAATGTATTCTGTTTTTATCATCTGTTCCTGTTGGAAGTTAAGTATTGTCATTTGAGACTCACCGTCCTTTCTCGATATTTGAAATTCATTTCGTAATGTAAGCGCTGCTTACTGATTTTGTATTATACAGCGTTTTTTGTGATTTGTCAAGGGGTTTATGAAAAAAAAAGTTATATATTCGTTGTTTACCCAATGAAGCAGAGCTTTTTTGATAAATGCTGCATATATGATTTTTGGTAGATTTGCCTATGACATTTTGCGGGTATTTATGGTATAATTTATACAGGAAATAAGCGGCTTTATATAGGAAAGGCAGGTAAATGATGTTTGAAAAAGGCGATGTTGTCACTTATGCGGCGGCGGGAGTGTGCAAAGTCGAAGGTACTATGGATAAAAAGGTCAAGGGGTTCAGCAAGCAGTATCTTGTATTAAAGCCTGTCTATGAGCCTAACTGCGCTATATATGTGCCGACAGACAACGAAATGCTTATGAGCAGGGTTAGGGGAGTGATGTCTGAGGAGGATATTTATTCTCTCATAGAAGCTCTGCCCGATATCAAGAAAGAGTGGATAGACGATGATATTAAAAGGACCTCTTTTTTCAGGCAGACGCTCAAAAGCGGTGACAGAAAAGAGATAATGAAAATGCTGAGGGTGCTTTATCTTCACAGGCAGGAGCAGCTTGATAACGGCAGGAAGTTCCACTCGGCAGACGAGCATTTTCTCAAAGAAGCCGAGCATATACTCTTTGATGAGTTTGCAGTAGTGCTCGGTATTGAGCCTGATGAGGTCACAGGCTTTATCACCGACAGGCTAAACGGTGCTAAAGCGTGAAAAACAGTGCAAAAGCGTGAAAAAGACTATTGACAAGTAGGAAAATGTATGCTATAATAACTACGTTATATCATGAAAAGCTATGACGGAAAAGCAGTAGCATTTACAGCCTGTTTCAGAGAGCCTGCGGTCGGTGTGAGCAGGCAGGGCGCAGATGACGAAATACATTCCCGAGCTTGCTGTAAAGAAAGGCGGTCACGCCAAATACAGCACGTTTAGCACACGTTACCTTGCTTAGAGGTCGGCCTTGCCGATAAACAGAGGTGGTACCACGATCATTCGTCCTCCGGGAGCTTTGGCTTTCGGGGGCTTTTTGTTTTAAAGGGGAGTGATATAAATGATATCGACCAACGATCTCATTCATTATGCCGTGGGGATGACCTGAGATGCATTTCGGGTTTTCTTATGTAGGGCTTATATTTCTTGTGATGCTTATGGTGCCAAACATCGTATGGAGCAAGCATCAGCCAAAGGATTATGATAAATATGTCGGTAATGAAAACAAAGTGCTGCTCACGCTTGAGAGAGCAGGCGAGGTGCTGACATCGGCTTTGTGCCTTATTTTCAGCGATTTCAATATTGGCAGTATAAGACCGCGGAGCGCTTGGCTTTTGGCGGCATTTTTACTGATGATACTCTATGAAGTATACTGGATAAGGTACTTTAAAAGCGAAAAGACAATGGCTGATATGTACAGCAGCATCTTAGGCATACCCGTTGCCGGGGCAACGCTGCCGGTCATGGCGTTCTTTCTGCTTGGCATCTATGGCAGGAACATACCGCTCATCATCTCGGTGATTATTCTCGGCATTGGGCACATAGGCATACACTTGGCACACAAAAATGAAATAAAATAAAGGAGAAATGGAAAATGACATTATTTGAAGAACTTAAAAGAAGAGGGCTTCTCGCACAGCTTACTGACGAGGAGGAGATCAAAGAGCTTATCAACGCAGGTAAGGCGACATTCTATATAGGCTTTGACCCCACGGCTGACAGCCTGCACGTAGGCCACTTTATGGCGCTTTGCCTTATGAAGCGTCTGCAAATGGCAGGAAACAAGCCAATTGCCCTTTTAGGCGGCGGCACTGGTATGATCGGTGACCCTTCCGGAAAAACTGATATGAGAAAAATGCTCACAAAGGAAACAATAGAGCATAACGTTGAGTGCTTTAAAAAGCAGATGAGCCGCTTTATCGACTTTTCTGATAACAAGGCAATGGTAGTGAATAATGCCGACTGGCTTTTAGATCTTAACTATATTGATGTTCTGCGTGAGGTGGGCGCTCACTTCTCGGTAAACAAGATGCTTACCTTTGAGTGCTACAAGCAGAGAATGGAGAGGGGACTTACCTTCCTTGAATTCAACTACATGATAATGCAGTCATATGACTTCTACAAGCTGTTTAAGGATTACGGCTGCAATATGCAGTTCGGCGGTGATGACCAGTGGGCAAATATGCTGGGCGGCACAGAGCTTATCCGCCG
>JAFYET010000026.1 GCA_017544125.1 Ruminococcus sp.
GAGGGCGAGCAGGCAAACGATATAAATATATACGACCATAACTCATACAACTCCCCCGACTACACCAACGCCATTCGCTGGAACAAGAAAGAGGAGAATATAGACGTATTCAACTACTACAAGGCGCTTATAAAGCTGCGGCGCAACAACCCCCTTTTCCGTCTGAGCGTCAAGGGCGATGTTGAAAGGTATCTGAGGTTTTATGATTCGGGCTATAATGACCTTATCATCTACTCGCTGCACGATGACACTGATGAGCTTATAGTTTACATAAACCCCTATAATGAGGATAAGTATTTTGACATACCCTACGGGCAGTATTATATACGCCTGAACGAAAACGGCAAGATGAACAAGTTCCCCATAAACCAGAAGCTCAGAGTGCCTGCTATAAGCTGTATAGTTATAAAGAAGCTGAAAAATAAATAGGGAGAAAAGTATATGGTATGCTTTAAATGCGGCAAGGAATATGACGACAGCCTATCCGCCTGCCCTGAATGCGGTGCAGGTGTGGCAGTGCCTGTTATCCCCGATATATCGGTTACGATGCCAAAGGCTAAAAAGAGCAGCCTGCCGCCTGTAAAAGAGCAAAAGGCAGCGCCCGCTAAGGCGGTGATGCAAGCCCCGGCTGAGGGCATTATCACAGCAGAGGGGCAGCCCGCTTCTGCGGCTGACGGCTCAAAGAAGATAATAGCCGTGCTTTCGGTGCTGCTTGTGATAATGACAGCGACTGTGGTGCTGCTGCTTATTGACCGCAGCAGGCTCACCGCAAAGGAAGAGCCCACCACCTACAAAAGCAGCGCTGCACAGAAAAGCACCAAAAAAGCCGCTAAAAAAGGCTCGGTAGACACAGCCAACGAGGCTGCCGAGCTGGTGTACAAGGCAGCAGTCTCATACGCCACCCAGCGAGAGAATGTGGGTATGCCCGTTCCCTTCGGGGCGGTGTGTTCAAGCTATGATGTGGGCATGACCTCAACAAACATCCTGGTAGGCGCTGTGGACACAGAAAGAGAGCTTACAGACATAGTCTCTAAGTATCTCGGTGAGGATTTTGCAAACTACCAGTGGTTCGTCTGCTTCAACGGCGGCATGCCGGTCTCCGCATATGCCGCAGCTGACTGCGACACACACTTTATCGGCTCATACCCCACAGCCGCCACCGGTGAGACGCTTATTTCATTCAGAGATGGCAGCGAAATTGTCAACTTTGACACTGTTGATGCCTATAAATCGGCAAATGATATATACTAAAAATAACGCCTGCACAGCGATGTGCGGGCTTTTTTGCTGCAGCCGCACAGGCAGGGGGCGAAAGAGTGATGTAAATTTTTGGTGAATATGTTGTGTGTGCTCTCGTTAAAACGTTTACTGAAAACGAATACACGGCTTTTTTGCCCGCTGTTTGTGGAATATCCACAATATATCTGTCTGTTTATATTGCAATATGCTGATTGACTAAATGTCTGTTTTTTGATATTATAATTGTAGCTAATTGGGCTACATATGCCTATATACAGGCATTTTTGACTAACAAAGGCTATTGTTTTTTGAAGGAGGATAACATTAAATGAAACTTTCCAAGCGTATTCTTGCTGGTGTATTTGCACTCAGCACAGCAATGAGCATTTCTGCCTGCGGCGACAAGGGCAGCTCGGGCGAATCAAGCTCTGAGATACCGATCCACGAGCTGACAGAGGATCAGACTGCGATAATCGACAAGTTTGCTGAAACTCTGCCTGACCTTAAATTCGACAACAAGACAGTCAAGTGGCTCTCTCACTATGACATCAACCCCACAGACGGCCAGTCAAAGAGCGCAGATATACACATCTTTGAGTCAAAGTACGGCGGCAAGCTCGAGTGGGTTCAGTCAACATGGAACACAAGATATGACGACCTTGCTAAGCTCGTTATGGCTAAGAAGTCACCCGATATGTTCCCCGCTGACGATATGGATACATTCCCTATGGGCGCTATCAGAGCGATGTTCCAGCCTATCGACCAGTACATCAACCTTGATGACGACCTCTGGAAGGACACAAAGAAGTCCGCTGATGCATTCTATTTCAACGGCGGCCACTATACAGCAGTTATCAACGTTCAGCCTAATTATGCTTGTATCTACAACACAGCCTGCGTTGACGAGGCAGGTCTTGACCAGCCCGCAGAGCTCTTTGAAAAGGGCGAGTGGAACTGGGATACATTCGAGGAGATGTGCCTTGCATTCACAGACGCTGAGAACGACAAGTACGCTCTTGACGGCTACTGGTACGGCAACGCTATATCCGAGACCTGCGGCGTTCCGCTTATAGGTCTTAAGGACGGTAAGGTAGTTCAGAACCTGGCTGACCCTGCTATACTTGAGATTCAGGAGAGAATGTACAACCTCCAGAAGAACAACGTAGTATTCCCCAGAGCTGAGAACAACTGGGCTCCTCGTGGCGGCGACGGCAACGGCGAAGGCCTTGCTACACACCTGACCCTCTTCTATCCTATGGGTCTGTGGGGCATCGAGGCTGACCCTGAGAATACAAAGCAGTACGGCGATGTTGCTGCGGGCGAGATAATGTTCGTTCCTATGCCTACCAACCCGAAGGGCGATACATACTATATATCTTCAAGAGTTCACGGCTTCAACCTCTGCACAGGCGCTCCCAACCCCGAGGGCTTCGCAGCATACTGCGCAGTTCAGAAGTACTGCGACCAGAGCGAGGATATCAAGAAGATCGGTGACGACCAGCTCAGAGACAACTACAAGTGGACTGACGAAATGATAGAGATGAGACACAAGCTCTATGATATGGCTGCTGAGAACCCTGTATTCGACTTCCAGAACGGCGTATCGCCTGACATAAGCTCGACAATGCAGAACGTTTCACAGGCTTCCATGATCTCGGGCGGCAACCAGATAACCTGGACAGAGTGCCGTGAGACATATGAGACAGGTCTTCAGTACTACATCGACAAGGAAAACAAGAGCATCCAGACCGAGCCTACAGCTGACGCAAAATAATATATACTCACAAAAAAGCTGCTGATTTTTATCAGCAGTCTTTTTTTGCGCCCGAATATAATAAAAGAGCCGCATCGCTGCGGCTCTTTCTTATATCTTACTTCTTATCTCTTACTTCTAATTACCATTTAGCCTTGTTCTTGGGCTTTTTCTTTGATACCATGCGCCTCTTGTCGATGTCATATTCCTGGCTCGACTGCTTTGTGAGGATAATGAATACCACAACCACCGCAAGCACTATACCGCCGATAACGCCTATCACGATGAATGCCACGTTAGAGCCGCCCTTGTCATCGCTGTCGCTGTCCTTGACCGCTGCGGCTGCCGAATCGGCTGTGCTGCTGCTCTCGGGCTGTGTCTCTGTCTGTGCCTCGCTGTCGGCGGCGCTTTCATCGACATCAGATGAGCCGTCCTCAGCGCTCTTATCGGTCTCCTCGGAGATTATGTGTGTGCCCTTGTCAGCTGAAACGCAGTTGAGAACAGTTACCGCCTCGACCTTCAGCGAAGCCTCGCCGTTGTCGCTGAAATTAAGTGCGCTGACCTTTGAGAAGTCGGCAGTTCCGTAAGTATCGACCATATCCTTATACTTGAAGACCGCCCTGCCGTCCTTGCACTCTGCGGGGTCTACCGTGAGCCACGCTGAGCCGTCTTCCTTGGCGTAGGGCGAGTTTGAATTCTCCCAGCTCTGCATTATAAGCGATACGGGGGGCTTTTCAAGCTTGCTCTCGTCCTCGGCATCGGTGGTGTATTTTACTATGATCTCGCTTTCGCCCGTCATTCTTGTTGAGTCGAACACATCATACTTTACTATCAGGCTCTGCCCGAAATGTGAGCACTCCTTGGCTGCCGAGCAATCTATCACTTCATCGGATATGCCCATATCCTTAGCGCAGTCGGTTATCTCCATAGCCTTAACGGTAATGGGCGTTATATCGGTATCGCCCACGCAGATAGCCATTACCTGCGAGAGATCGTCTGTGCCGTATGCCTTGACTATCTCATCATATGTAAACACTGCCGAGGTGGCTGTGGCTTCCGAGGGGGCTACCCTTGCCCACACAGCGCCCTTCTCATCGGCGTTGGGTGATGTGGTGTTATCCCAGCTTTGGAATATTAGCTCAACTATCTGCTCCTCACCCTCATAGCCGGCTGCATCAAATGCGACCTTAACGGTGCTCTTTTTCGAGAGCCTGCGTGCATCGAAGTCTTCTTTTTTGATAGTTACGCTCTGCTGCCAGCCCTTTGCTTCCTTAGCGCCGCTCACATCCAGCTTCACATCCTCAGCGTGCGCTACAGCTGCTGTTGCAAGCATCGCAGATGCCGCCGCAGCGGTACATAGCAGGGTCTTGAATAGCTTTTTCATGTTCTTTAGCCTCCCGTCATAATACACAATCATATTTAGTCACTTATATGCAATTTCACTAATGTGATTATATCATACCACAGGGCTAATGTCAATGTACTTTTTGTTAAAAAAGAAAGATACCCCTCACTTGGAGGGGTATCTCGTTAAGGGGAGGAATTAGTCCTCATCCTTCTTTCTGAAGATTATAACAGCGCCGCAAGCAAGTGCTAAAGCTGCGGGTAATGCTGTGCCGGTACCTGTTGCTGCGTTGTCAGTGCCTGTTGTTGAAGCGCTGCCGCTGCCGTTCTCCTCACCTGCATTATCGTTGCCGTCGCTGGTCGAGCTATCGTTTGTGTTAGCATCGCCGCTGCCGGTATTGCTGTCATCTGCCGAGTCAGAATCAGAGTCGCTGTCAGACTTGTCGTCCTTCTTGTCGTCCTCATCGTCGGTGTTCTGTCCGTCATCAGAGGTCTTATCGTCGTCAGACTTCTTGTCTTCATCGTCCTTCTTCTCGTCGTCGGACTTCTGCTCATCGTCAGTCTTCTGATCTTCGTCGTCCTTCTTCTCGTCGTCGGACTTCTGCTCATCATCAGTCTTCTGATCCTCGTCGTCCTTCTTTTCATCGTCGGACTTCTGCTCATCATCAGTCTTCTGATCCTCGTCGTCCTTCTTCTCGTCGTCGTCCTTCTTCTCCTCGTAAACGTCCTCAACGGTGATGTTCGTGCCGTCAACGGTTATCTTACCGATTGTGCCGTCTGTTACCTTGGAAGAAGTAACCACGCCGTCTTCAACTGTGAACTCAACTGTGGAATCTGTTACCTTGTAGGTCTTGTTACCAACTGTGAACTCATCGCCTGTCTCCTTAAGGGTGTATGTGCCGTCCTTAAGTGTTACGGTCTTGGCTGTCTTGCCCGATGTCCACTTCTCAACTACATTGCCGTTCTCGTCAAATATAGTCAGCTCTGCGCCCTCGAGCTCGTCCTTGCCGTTGATTTCCTTCTTGGAAATTGTCATTACTGTATCAGCTGTCGATGCGTCAGATATTGTGAATACCTTCTTATCGTTATCAGCTGATGCCTTACCGCCGTCGTTTGCAGACTTAGGTGTAGAAGATGTTACCTTGCCGTCCTTAACTGTGAATGTAACGTAGGATTCTGTTACCTTATAGGTCTTGCCGCCGAATGTAAATTCATCGCCTGTTTCCTTTAAGGTATATGTGCCGTCCTTAAGTGTTACTTCCTTAGCTGTCTTGCCTGATGTCCACTTAGCTACTTCGTTGTTCTTGTCATCGAAGATCGTAAGCTCTGCACCTTCAAGCTCGGTCTCATCTGTTACGCTCTTCTTGGAGATCGTAACTGTTGTGTCGTTTATTGCAGTGTCCTCAACGAGAAGCACGCCGCCCTCTGTTACAGTACCGGTAGATGTTACCTTGCCGGTCTCATCAATTGTGAAGGTCGTGTCAGTAGCTACCTTGTAGCCCTTGGGAGCAACTGTCTCACGGAGAGTGTACTCGGTGTTAACCTTAAGACCCTCTATCTCGTGAACGTCCTTTGTAGAAGTCCACTCATCAACTACGTTGTCGTCTTCATCAAGTATCTGAATGGTAGCGCCCTCGAGCTCTTTGCCGTCAGCGATGTCAACCTTTGATACCTTGACAACGGTCTTAGCGTCTTCAACGAGAAGCACGCCGCCCTCTGTTACTGTGCCGGTAGATGTTACCTTACCTGTCTTGTCGATAGTGAAGGTCGTCTCTGTAGCTATGGTGTAGCCCTCGGGAGCAACTGTCTCATGGAGGGTGTATTCCTCACCGGTCTTAAGACCCTTGATCTCGTGAACCTTCTTTGTCGAAGTCCACTCATCAACTATGTTGTCTTCCTTATCAAGTATCTGAATTACAGCGCCCTCAACTTCCTGCTGACCGTTGACATCGACCTTGGAGATCTTTACAGATGTCAAAGCGTCCTTAACGAGGAGCACGCCGCCCTCTGTTACTGTGCCGGAAGATGTTACCTTACCTGTCTTGTCGATAGTGAAGGTCGTATCTGCTGCTATTGTGTAGCCCTCGGGAGCAACTGTCTCACGGAGAGTGTACTCGGTATTTACCTTAAGACCCTCGATGACCTCAGCGCCCTTAGCAGATATCCACTCACGGACAACTGTGCCGTCCTTGTCGAGTATCTTGAGTTCAGCACCCGATACTTCCTCTTCGGTCGTGATATCGACCTTAGATACGCTGATCTTTGTCTTTGTATCATTGATAAGGAGTATGCCGTCCCGAGTAATTGAGCCTGTGGTTGTTACATTGCCCTGCTCGTCAATTGTAAAGGTCGTATCTGTTGCTACTGTGTAGCCGTCGGGAGCGACCTCTTCATGCAGAGTGTATGTAACGCCTGTCTTAAGACCCTCTATCTCATGAATGTTGCCTGACTTGGATACCCATTCATCGGCTATCTTGTTGTCCGCATCAAGTATCTGAATGGTAGCGCCTGCAAGCTCTTCGCTGCCTGCGATATCTCTCTTTGATACCTTGACCTTGGTCTTAGCGTCCTCAACAAGAAGCACGCCGTCCTGAGTCTTGTTGCCCGATGTAGTCACGTTGCCGTGAACGTCGATCGAGAATGTTGTGTCTGATGCTATCGTGTAGCCGTCAGGAGCAACTGTCTCACGCAGGGTATATGTAACGCCTGTCTTAAGACCTGTGATCTCGTGAGCTGTCTTTTCAGAATCCCACTCCTCAACCACGTCACCGGCTTCATCAAGTATCTGAATGTGTGCGCCTGCAACTTCAGTTTTGTCTGTGATGTCGACCTTGGAGATCTTGACCTTGGTCAGTGAGTCCTCAACGAGAAGCACGCCGCCCTCAGTTACAGTGCCCTGAGTTATTACGCTGCCGTTGGGTGATACATTAAATACTGTATCAGCAGCTATTGTATACCCGTCAGGAGCAACTGTCTCACGGAGGGTATACTGTATGCCCTCTGAAAGGCCTGTTATCTTTACGGGCTTGTCGGTAGATGTCCACTGCTTTACTAAGCCGCCGTTAGAATCAAGCACCTGGAGAGTTGCACCTGCAACTTCCTTCTTGCTGGTTATATCTACCTTGGATATCTCAACAGAAAGCCCTGTATCGCTGCTCTTCTCAGCATCGTTGACTCTAATGGTGTTGTCATTCACCTTTGTGAAATAGCCGTTTTCAGTGTCTTCGGTAAATGCCGCTTTGTTTTCCTTGGAAGTCTCGTCGATAACTACCTTAGCGGAGGTCACTTCCTTGTCAACGTATTCTTTTTTATCGGAGTCATATACCTTAGCGGTAGTCTTGATCTCTTCAACAGTGAATGTCACCTCAGAAGGAATGATGTTGTACTCGGTGCTGTTGATCTTGGTGTCAAAGCCTGTCTCAACCAGCTTATATGTACCGGGAACAAGATTGAATGTGCGGTTTGTTACGCCGCTTGAATCCTTCTTTGATGTCCACGAGTGAACAGCCTTGCCTGTCGATGTATCAATGATAGCAAGCTGAGCACCCTCGACCTCGTCCTGACCTGTAATGTCAGCCTTGGAAACCTTTACACCTGTGATAGCTGCTGTGAGCCCTGTGTATACAAAGTGCCACTCAGCGCTCGGCATATTTGCGAAATAGCCGTCTGTAACTATCCAGCCGGTGCTTGTTGCGGTAGCCTTGGCTATGGAGTCCTCTTTAGGGAGGAGGAATATGCCGGCTGTCTGTGAAAACTCAGCATACTCTACCGAGTTAAGGTTCCATACTATGCTTCTTGTAAGATACTGATTGAGCCAGATGTTGTTCTCATCGCCGTCTAATACGTTAGTGCTGCCTCGCTCACTGCTCTTGGTATTGATCTCGTTACCGTCTTCATCTACTACTGTAACGATATACTGCTCAAGAGTAACAGCCTTTGTATTCCTGAAGTTGAAGACTACTGTCTGACCCTCTTTGATAGTGATATGAAGTCTGCCGCTGGTGCCGAGATCGTTAGGATCGATATCATCAGCATCTACATAGAGAGTAGCATCAGCGGGATAGTTTGAAGTATCTATCGAAGTATAGCCGCTGAGCTTTTCAGGAACTACGTTTGCTGTGTGTGTAACAAGGTCTGCCGATACAGCCTTCATATGCGAGATGCCGTCTTCAACTACCGCAGTGATAGTGTTTTTGTCCTCATCCTGAATAGCTATGAAGGTTCTGGGATCGGTACGTGTGCGGTAAGCACCGTTATCAGTATGAAGTATCATACCGTCTCTGCAGCACTTCTCGCCTATCTTGATATATCCGTTATCATCCTTGGGAACAGCATAATCGGACATATCATAGCTCTTATAATTATCCTTGGTCGTTTCGGTGATCTCGTTCTTAAACTCGCCGAAATCGCCGATGTAGAAGTGGCCGCCAAATGTGCCCGAAAGGTCAGGCTCGATATACTGCTCGTTGCCCTGATAATGATTTACAGCGATATTTGTCTCAGCGTGATTGAGCTGCTCATATCTGTCGGCTGTTATACCGAAGTTGATAGAGTTGCCGAGTATCGTCTGGAAATTATAATCATTGGTGGCAGTTGCCTTTGTCAGAACGATATGGTCGGTATAAATATCCACCTTGATATTCTTGCCGTCCTTGACATCGTCCTTCTGACCCTTTGTCTCGGGCTTTGTGGTAAATACATATCCGTTTACCGTGCTGCCCTCCGCAACTACTGCGCAACCCGTTTTATTAAGAACGTTATTGACGTTAATATCGCCCTCAGCCTTGATAAGCTGAACTATAACGCCTTTTTCAGAATCGTTGAATCTCTCCTTGGAGTCGCTTCCGTCTCCGTTTATCCAAGGGGTATTCTCTGTATCCTGGATCTCAAACACATGGCTCTTCTTGCCGCTTATATCTACCTTCTCCAGGTAGTAAGTTTCGCCTGTGCTGTTATGCTGTACAGTAACAAACAGATAATAGTTCTTTGATGCGGGTATCTCGATATCCTCATCACAGGTAACGTCTACCGAATACTCAACGATCTTTCTTGTGAGTGTTGCATGGTAGTACGTATCACTCTCTTCTCTTCCGAACTTGAAGCCGGAAATAACATCAGAGGCTGTGCTGGGGTTTGTTTCCGTACCCATAACATCTCTGTATGTTGTAAGAGCGTCGGGGCTGTGATAGACACGAACTGACATTTTGTGCTTTGTGCTGTCGTATCTGATAGGGTCGCCCGTCATTGTCGAACCGTCAGTGCCGTAGGGGTAGAAGTTTGTAAACTTCACCGAAGAGCTTGAATAATTCTTCGGGTCAAACTCCTTAAGGTTCCAGCCGACTATCTCGTTAGAGCTGTTTGCAATGGTAGCAAGCACATAGAAGCGGTCGCCATTCACTGTATCTACCTTATCGGGCGTAGTGCCGTCAAAGTCAAATACATTGACCGTAACCTCGTAAGCGTAGGACGCATTCATTACGATAGTGTCCTTCTTACCGTTGCCGTCGGTGTCCTTGAGCTCGTAGTCGGTAATGCCGAAGCCGCCTACCTCGCTCACTTCCTCATAAGGCTGTGAGTTGTTCTCAATGCCATCAACACTAAGATAGTTGATGCTGCTCTTGATGATCGAGCCTTCAAGGAGCATCGTATCGCCCGGCTGTTGCGGCCAGCCCGACGAAGGCATAAGCGGCGGCCAGCCATCGTCGAATCTTCCCGAAGTCCACACACTGTTTCCCGAGCCTATCGGTATCAGCTTGTAGTGATCGTGTGTTTCACCGTCACGGTACTGATAACCGCCGTAGCTGCTGTTCTTGCCCTTGGCGTGGACAAGGAGATAGTAGCTGGAGCCGTCAGACTCAGGAACAACAGCAGTGCCGTTTGGATCCTTGAAGTTGATCTGTGCTCTGAGAGTGTTTGCGCCGTCCTCGGTGTTGTTTGTCGAACTGTTGTCAAACTTGAACACCGGCTTTGAAAGCACGATCTCATCATCCGCCTTGACCTGAAGCGGCTTCACAAACGAACCACCGATAGTCGTGGCTGCTAAAGCGGCCGCAGCCAGAAAGCTGGTGATTCGCTTGCTGATTGGTTTTTTCATAACCTCATTCCTTTCCAAAATAAATTATAACATTCTGTGTATTTGTTTTGCGCACAATTCTATAGGGAATACCCAGAATACTACAAATACATTATACCATATATAAAGGACTTTTTCAATAATTTTACACTATCATAATTATAGATTTTTTTTGAAGTCATTTGTGCAACTTGTACAGACAGCAGACAACATTATCGTGTAAAGCGTAGAATTTCAAACGTTTTCATTTTTCACATTTTCGTGATAAAAAGCCCCGTAAACAGCGCATTTTCGGGCTTTTCCAAGCGTCGGGCTTTTTGCCCGCCACAGAAATTTGTATTGTTTTTCTTGTATTGATAAGAACATTTTACATTACTATAATGATATTATTCTATAATATTTTAATATAAACAACGAATTGCTCGTTTTGCGCCAAATCTCGCACATTTGATGAAAAAGTAAAAACATATACCCGTTATAGGGAACAAAAATACCCATAATATGGAAAAGGTACCGTCCCCGCAAGCAATGACCTTAATGATCATCACCGAAGGCGATACCTCAATCATGTATTATTTTACTGTCATAAAACCCCCGTCAGGAATATCTCCAGCCCGATGCCTATAAGTATCACGCCGCCGAGGATAGATGCCTTGCCCGAGAATTTCATGCCCACACGCTTGCCTATCTCGATGCCTGCGGTGCATACCACAAAGGTCACAAGAGCTATCAGCAGCACGCACACCAGCGCCGATGTAAGGCTGTAATCGGCTATCGTAAAGCCCACCGACAGCGCATCAATAGACGTAGCTATCGCCTGTATCAGCAGCACCTTCGGGGTCAGGCGCTGAGGTTTGCCCTCGTCGCCGCCGCCCTTTATGCCCTCGATGAGCAGGCTGCCGCCTATGTAGAGGAGCAGCACCAGTGCTATCCACGGCACAGCCTTTTGCAGCTTGGTAAAGTAGCTCACCACAGTCCTTACGCAGACCCAGCCTATAAGCGGCATAAGCGCCTGAAAAAAGGCAAACGCCCCCGCTATGGCACAAGCCTTGAACCGCCGCAGCTTCGGCTCATTCAGCCCGTTTGCCAGCGACACCGAGAATGCGTCCATAGCAAGCCCCACACCCAGCAGCAGGCTGTTGAAAATAAACAGTATATCCAATATTTCACTTCGCAATCATTTTGGGATATACTCATTTTATCACGCCACGTTCAGTTAGTCAAGGGTAAAAATGGCGTAATACGGCGAAAAAGGTTCGCCGCAGGTGCTCCTTAACTGTTAACTGTTCAGGTGTCTGCGCAGAAGTATGCCGGCGAGGGAAACTACGATTATGCTGCCGCCCGAATCGGGTGAGCGCAGGGCGCTGTATATCACAAGGGTGAAAGCGCAGATAAACGCCACCACACGCCAGATGTGCGCCATGCCGTCAATGAACGCCGAGCGCCTCTGCCTGCCTGCCGATTCAAGGAATATCAGCGTCAGAAAGCCCATAGCCGCAAGATAGCACCCCGCCGCCGTGAATGACCCCGTCTGTAAGCCTATCAGCTGCCCTATTTTGAGTATCATAGCAAAGATAAGCCCGTCGCAGGTGACTATCAGCCCCGCAGCCCCCGCCGAGAAAAGCCTCTCGTTGCGCAGCTGCTCTCTTTTGCGCTGTATCTGTGCTTTGGTCGTTACCTTTATCACGGGCGGCTCATACTCCTCACGCCCCGCTGTCTCGTCATATGCAAGTGATGAATTATAGTCGATAATTATGTGTTTTGCACTCATTTTCTTTTCCTCCTTTTATACAGTACATACGTTTTGTTTTCGCTCTTCAAGTGTATTATAACACAGAATCGGGATTTGTCAATGCAAAATTTTGGACAGTTAAGTCACTTCCTGCCGATTTGTTGAAAAAATTTGAACTTTGTGAAAAATAAATAAATTCCGCCTTGACATTTTGGTTAAAAAGCATTATAATATTTTTCGGTGTTTAATAAGGTATATAAGACGTATATTGACGGAAGGACGAGGAAAATGGTAAGAGAAGACTTAAGAAACGTAGCTATCATCGCTCACGTTGACCACGGCAAGACAACTCTTGTTGATGAGATGTTAAAGCAGAGCGGCACTTTCAGAGAGAACCAGGTAGTAAACGACAGAGTAATGGACTCAAACGACATCGAGCGTGAAAGAGGCATAACCATTCTTGCCAAGAACACCTCGATATTCTATAAGGACGTAAAGATAAATGTCATCGACACCCCCGGCCACGCCGATTTCGGCGGCGAGGTAGAGCGTGTGCTCAAAATGGTAAACGGCGTTATACTGCTCGTTGACGCAGCAGAGGGTCCTATGCCGCAGACACGCTTCGTGCTCCAGAAAGCACTTGAAATGGGTCACAAGATAATAGTTGTAGTAAATAAGATCGACCGCCCCGACGCAAGGCTTGACGAGGTGGGCGACGAGGTGCTCGAGCTTCTGTTAGACCTTGATGCAAGCGAGGAGCAGCTCGAATCCCCCATTCTCTACTGCTCGGGCAGAGACGGTACAGCATCTATGTCCCCCAACGAGCCGGGAACAGATATGGTGCCGCTCTTCGATCAGATACTCTCCTATATCCCCGCTCCCGAGGTAGACACCGAGGGCTCGATGCAGATGCTCGTTTCCTCTATCGACTATAACGAGTATGTCGGCAGAATAGCCATAGGCAGAGTTGAGCGTGGCGAGATAAAGGTCAACCAGGAAGTCACCGTAGGCGACTACCACGAAACCAAGAAGCAGTACCGTGGCAAGATAGTTACTATCTACCAGATAGAGGGCTTGAAGCGTGTTCCCTGCGACAGCGCAAAGGCAGGCGACATCGTCTGCATAAGCGGTATAGAGGACATCACCATAGGCGATACCATATGCAACTTCGGTGAGTTCGAGGCTGTGCCTTTTGTAAAGATATCCGAGCCGACAGTTGAGATGACCTTCTCGGTAAACGATTCGCCTTTCGCAGGCAGAGAGGGCAAGTATGTTACCTCACGCCACCTGCGTGACAGGCTCTTCAAGGAGCTGTTAAAGGACGTATCACTGCGTGTTTCCGAGACGGATTCCACCGACTCGTTCAGGGTAGCAGGCAGAGGTGAGATGCACCTGTCAATACTTATCGAGAATATGAGAAGAGAGGGCTACGAGCTGGGCGTTTCCACCCCCCGTGTGCTCTACCGTGAGATAGAGGGCAAGCTCAACGAGCCTATCGAGCGCCTTGATATAGACGTTCCCGAGGACTGCGTAGGCTCTGTTATGGAAAAGCTCGGCGCACGAAAGGGCGAGCTCACACAGATGGCACCCGTGGGCAGCAGAATGAGGCTTGAATTCCTTATCCCCGCAAGAGGTCTTTTCGGCTACAAGAGCGAATTCCTCACCGACACCAAGGGTGAGGGCATCATGTCAAGCGTTTTTGACAGCTACCAGCCTTACAAGGGCGATATCCCCAAGCGTGCAACAGGCTCGCTGGTAGCGTTTGAAACAGGCGAGGCTGTTACCTACGGTCTTTACAACGCTCAGGAGAGGGGCGAGCTGTTCATCAAGGCAGGCACCCCCGTATACGAGGGCATGATAGTAGGCGCTTCCCCCAAGCAGGAGGACTTAGTCGTTAACGTGTGCAAGAAAAAGCACCTGACCAACACCCGTGCAAGCGGCAGCGACGATGCTCTCAGGCTTATCCCGCCCCGTGTGCTCAGCTTAGAGGACAGCCTTGAATTCTTAGCAGACGATGAGCTTTTGGAAGTAACACCCAAGAACATCAGGATAAGAAAGAAGACCCTCAGCAACACCCAGCGTGCCAAGGACAGGGCAAAGCTGTAATAAATAACACACAGAGGTATCGCAGCTATTGCGCATACCTCTCTTTTTTGCCCGAGTGCGGGTGTATATAGTTATTTCTGTTTAAATTGCTAAATAATTCATCTATTTGTTTGTGCAGGGTGATAAATCGTGTCTGGGTTATTGACAACAAATTATTGATAGTGTATAATATTTATTAGGAGTTTATTTCCGAAATACTTTGCGTAAGGAGTTTTTATATGAACATACAAGCCGCTAAGGAGCAGATCGAAAATGCCATAAAGTCCTACCTTATGAAGGATGAGTACGGTGAGTATCTTATAAGCATCGAAAAGCAGCGCCCTGTTTTCCTGCTGGGTGCGCCGGGTCTTGGTAAAACAGCTATCATGGAGCAGATAGCCCAGGATATGCAGATAAACCTCGTATCCTATGCTATGACCCACCAGACAAGAGAAACTGCGATAGGTAAGTCTATCACCATGGAGCGTAACTTCGTGGGTAAGGACGTTACCGTTTCCGAGACCACCATGTCCGAGATCATATCAAACATCTATCAGACAATGGAAGAAACAGGTATCCGTGAGGGTATACTCTTCCTCGATGAGATCAACTGCGTTGAGCGTGACATCGCACCTATGATGCTCCAGTTCCTCCAGTACAAGATCTTCGGTAAGGATCAGATACCCGAGGGCTGGGTCGTTACCACAGCAGGTAACCCGCCCGAGTATAACGACGCTGTTACAGAGTTCGATATCGCAACTCTCGACCGTCTGAAGAAGATAGTCATCGACCCCGATTATCCTATCTGGAAGGAATATGCTTTCGCAAGAAGCATACATAACTCTATAACCACATATCTTGACTTCTACCCCGAATACTTCTACGTTGTTCCTACCGATAAGAGCGACAGAGAGTTCGTTACAGGCCGTGGCTGGGAAGATATGTCAGAGATGATGCAGCTTTACGAAAAGAACGGCACACCCGTTGACCTCTTCCTCATCTCGCAGTATGTTCAGAAGGGCACTATCAACCAGTCATTCTATGAGCATTACTGCCGCTATAACGAGATAAAGGATAAGTACAAGGTGCCTGATATACTCAGCGGCAACACCACCACCCAGATAATGGAGGCTGCAAGAATGGCGCCCGAGTATGAAAAGCACATACTCATCAACCAGCTTGCCAGCATGACAGCAGATATGATAGTCAACTCACTCATGACAGAGAAGATGTCAAACATCATCATGCCTATGCTTCAGGACGTTGTTGCGAAGATAAATGCCGGCTTCTCCAACAGACAGGTGCTCTCAGAGCATATCATGGAGCTGAGAAAGAAAGTTGACAAGGCTGTTAAGGCTCGTATAATCTCCGTTAAGGACAAGAGGATACAGCACTGGATACTTGCTTCTCTTGCAAGATATATGGACAGAACGACCAACGAGGCAAGAGACAAGAACGAGCAGATAGCTATTATCCAGTCAGAGTTTGATGCTATAATCAACAAGGTAAATATGTATACCAATCAGGGCAGCCAGATGCTCTCGAACATATTCGCATTTGTTGAGCGTGTTTACGGCGACGGCGCAGAGATGCAGCTGCTCGTTCACGAGCTCTCGCTCAACTCGAATGTTACAAAGTTCATCGGCAAGTATGGCTGCGATGAATACACAAAGAGGATCGCTGTATTCAGCCAGCAGTAAGAAACGTTTTCCCACTCCCCTATGTCTCACAGGCATAGGGGAATTTTGTAATAAGCCTGTTATTGACAATCATGCCCTTAATGGATTATAATATATGTAAGGAATAGGATTTCTCCGGCATCTTATCCCTTGCATCTGACATTTTACGTTAAAAAAAGGAGTGTGTTATACCATGAAAAAGCTCATATCTCTCGCAGCGGCGGCTGTTACAGCTCTGTCGGCAATACCGTTTGTCGCATCGGCGGAAAAGGAAATGCCGTTTCCCTTTGAGATGACAAGACCTGAGAACGTGTCTATGATATGGCTCGAGGGCAATGATTCAGAGAATACCATAGAGATACATTACTCGCAGAACAACTCAATGAGTGCCTGGTCTGCCCTTAAAGCTTCCGACCACGACAAGTGGCTAAAGGAAATAAACGATATGGGCTATGACGATGTGTGGATAACCGCTCAGATAGACTGGTCGATAGATTCGCAGGACGACTGGAAGGTCGATGAATACTGGATGACCGAGGGCTATGATAAGGACTTCCACCAGCACCTCGGTGATTGGGCATATATCCAGTGCGCCTACTCGGAGGAGACCTCGATGAGCGAGTGGATATTCCGCTATATGGGCAATATCGACGACCCAGAGGATACACACTGGTACGGCAGCCACGACGGCAGCAATGACTATAAGGGCTGGGGCGATGTGCTCAAACCCGACCAGTATAAAAAAATCAAGAACGATGATGAAACAAACGCCATATTAGATCTTGAAAACCACACAATCTACGCCCGTGTGCGCTGGCTGGTGACGTTCAGACCCCTTGACGGCGGCAATGATTTCTACGCCACCTCGGATTGGTCGGACGCTGCGGCGATAGGCAAGGACGCAGTAAAGGCTGAGCCTATCAAGGAGGGCGACATAGCAGCCCCCGTTATCAGCGACCTGAAATATACCGACGAGGATTTCAACGGCTTCCCCGTGATAGCGTTCAAGCTCGAGGTAGATGACAAGCTCGCTTCGCAGGTGACACAGGTCAGCGGAACTCAGGGCGGAATATCCCTCGAGGTAGAGGCAAGGCTGGCAGGCACCGAGGAATGGGTCGGCTTGCAGGGCGACTGGATAGTCAAGGCAGGCGATATGACCGCAGCGCTGCAAGCCCTCGCCGAAAAGGAGCAGAGCGTCAAGAAGGACACACCTATCGAGCTTCGTGCAAGATACCGCTGCGCACAGCCCGAAACGGACGACATATGGTCTGACTACTCGCAGATACTTACCTTCGGCGCACAGGATATGGAAGTGACTACTCAGCTTATCGAGGAGTCATCTGTTGCCGATGATAGCAAGGCAGAGACTACCACAAAAGCCAAAAAGGAAGAGACCAAGGACGACGATGACGACAAGTGCTCGCTGTGCGGCTTCTGCCCGCAGCCTTTAGGGCTTTGCATATTTATATGGATAGCGATAATCGTCGTTATCGTGATAATCGTTGTAGTAATAGTCC
>JAFYET010000263.1 GCA_017544125.1 Ruminococcus sp.
AGAGCAACGGCCTCGCTTATTGCAACGTTTATCGGCACCTTATCATCATATCTTGCTTCGTATATGGCAAGGCGCAGCAAAGCAAGGTTTATCTTGGGTATCCTGTCGATAGTCCTCTTATTGCTGAAACGTGCGATGACTTCATCAAGCTCGTCTGCCTTTTCGATTATACCCTTGAAATTATGTATTACCTCATCGTTAAGCGTAAGGTCGCCTATCTCCTCGGCTAATGCAACGATATCATCGGGGCTGTCATCCCTGAACATCTTCTCAAAGGAAAGGATAAAGACCGATTCTCTTACTTCTCTTCTGTTTACTGACAAGCAAAACACTCCTTATTACTGTGAAAACTCAACATTTGCTATTTTAACATTTACCTTGGCTACTGTAAGACCGAGCATTGAGCCTACGGCATTTTTAACGTTTTCCTGTATAGTCTCAGCTGTCTTTACAGCATTATAACCGTTTTTGATAATAACGCCGAATGAGACGCTCAGAACATCGTCGATAAGCGCTATCTTTATCGTCTCTTCATTCTTTGAGCCTGCGAGCTTTCTGACTATCTCATTGCTGCCTGATACCCTCACAACGCCCTCTGTTTCCTTTACACAGCTTGATACTATATCAGCAATAACGCCCTTGCTGACCTTTAAGCTGCCCTGCGCATTTGACTGAACTTCGCTCATAATATATACCTCCCTATTATATTATAACATATATAATTTATTATAACATATTTTTTTCAATGTATCAACCTTTTTAGAGAATATTTTTTGTTTTTATGTTAAATCAGCAAAACAAAAAACAGCCGGCTTTTTACCGGCTGTGCATTATGTATTATCAGCTTTGCTCAACTATCCTGATATTCTCATTTGCCACATTTACTTCACTCAGCAGTATATCCTTTATCTGCGCTGCCTCGTTGGTATCGAGCCCTTCTGATTTAACAACGATATTGGCATTAGTGCCGTCAAGATACACCACACATTCCTCAAAGCCCTGTGCCTTTATCAGGTCTTCCACTTTAGTCTCTGTCTCTATCAGGCTCGAAACGTTAGCTGCCTGCTCTGATGCAACGCTTTTCTCTTCATTTGTTGCGTCACCGCCGTTCATTATCGACTTGAGTGTTTCCACAGCCTCGCCTCTTGATTTCATTCTGTCTATCCTTGCCTGCGCAAAATAATCATTCCCGCTGCTCGGCGAGCTTACAAGCTCGGCTTCTCCGTAGTTTACCGTCTTGCTGTCAACCACCTTGGTGGTCTTTATCCCCTCGCTCGTTGAAACTGCGTAGTTTGCATATACCGCAGCCCCGAGCAGCAGTGTCATTCCTGCAAGTATTATCTGCTTCTTCCCGATTATAAGTGTTGGCTTTTTCATAAATGATTACCTCTTTCCCGTTATATTATTGTGTCAGCTTTACCACATATACCCTGCCTGCGGGTATGCCTAAAACTGCGCTCACAGCGCCTATTACCTTTTCTTTTACCGTTATATCGTCACCTCCCGCACAGGCAACGAGCACCCCCGTGACCTGCGGTCTTATTATTTTCTTTATCAGCGCTTTCTTATCACTGCCGTTTTCTGTCATAACTATGCTGCTGCGGTAGCTTTCACGCTTCTTGCCGTCACTGCTGTCTGTTGTGGTGTCAAGCTCCTCGGCATAGACATATTCGGTAGTGCCGTCAAGTGTCAGCATAACGCTCGTATCCCCTATCCCGTCTATCTTTGTGAGAATGTCAACAAGCTCCTCCTCCAGCTGCTGCTTGTATAGCTGTGAATCTGCATCTTCCTCCTCCGCCGATGACTTCGCCGCCTGCTCCTTCGCCCTGTCAGGGATAAGCTCGGAAATAAGTATAAGCAGCATACCTGCAATACCAAGATAAAACACTACTTTTCGCTTATCGAGCTTTGACAGTACACCTTTGAGCCTGTCTTTTATATCACTTGCTCCCAAGCATAAACATCCCCCTTTATCTTACAATATTTATCATCACATCAGGCAAATACCCGGCTATCACTTCTTTTAGCTCATTATCCGTTATCTCCCTGTCGTTGCAAAAGAGCATTATTTCATCAACGCTTATATATTTATATTCATTAAAGGAAAGGGCTATGCTTACATTTTCAAGGGCTATTCCCTTTTGAAGATATATCTGCCTGATGCGTTCCGAGAGGCTGTCCTCTATGCTGTCAAGATACTGCTCTCTTGTGATTTCTTCGGCTTCTTCAAGCTCCTCTTCATAGTATGAGATGTCGGGTATATTTATTCCTCCCTTTATCTGCGAGCCGATACAGAGTATCATAACAAGCGCTGTAATTAGCCTAAGCTGTGAAGAATAGCTCTTCCCGCAGATAATGCCTATCACCTTATCAACTACACCGATAACGCAGGCTGTAAGCACAATGTCCCTGAATATCTGCAAGCAACCACCGCCTAAACCGTATTCATTGATGTCAGCATGACCACCGCCGTGGAGATTATGAATATCATAGACATTACAGCCATAATGCCCAGCGATATTGAAAGAACGCTGCCAAGACCGCCAAGGAGCGATGATATGCGCTTTTGACCGAACAGCCCGTTAACCGCCCCCGCAAGTGCGATAACGAGCTTTAATGCAGCAATGGTGATGACAGGCTTTAGAGCAATAACCGCTACAACAGCTATGCCAAGAACCCCCACCCCCGAGCGGATTATGCCAAGACTGCCGTATATGGTCGAATAAGCCTCGGATACCGAGCCGCCGACAATTGGTATAAAGCTCGATGCTGCAAATCTAAGCGTTTTTGTAGCTACCGAGTCACAGGCAGCACCTGCTATGCCTTTAAGGGAGATAACTGCTGTGAAAACCGTCATCAGCGCAGTAAGCACCCATTTGACGGCGTTCTTAACAAAAGATGTGATACCCTCAAGCTGCATATCGCCGTTTACCGAACTGACTATACTCACAGCAAACACCATGCCCGAGAACGGCAGCAGTATATTTGAAGCAATAAATGTTATTATCTCGCAAAGCACGAACATCACCGAATAATACCCCGCCGCCGATGATATGCAGCTGTTTGAAGCCAGAACGCTCGAAAACACAGGGATATACGTTGTCATAAACACCGATATATCATCAAGAGAGCCCTTGACCGACTGCAAAGCACTGCTTGTGCTGTCATAAAGTATCATTATTCCGATAAGCACAGCTGCCGTGTCGTATGTATCAGCAAGCGAGCTGTCATCAGCAACGCTTTTTACCATTACCGTAAATGCGCATATAGCTATCAGCTTGCCGAGTATCTTCATAGGCTCGGTAAGCGCCGAAACAAAGCTATCCCATATCCCGCTGAGAATATCTGATATGCGTATATCCGCTGCCGCAGAGGGTGCATCAGCAGATATACCGTAGTCATCAAGCGTGCGTTCTGTGTCGTCGTCATACGAGCCTTTTAGTGACCTGTCTATCTGCTCACGGTATTCATTGACCTTGTAGGCTGTATCGTCCGTATCAGATGCCTTAGCTTGAACAGGGCATATAAAAACGAGAAGCATGACTATAAGAACAACCTTTTTTATCACTCTATCAGCTCCTCAACAAGGGTCAGCACACAGCCGAATAAAGGCGATGCAGTCATAAGAAGTGCAAGCCTGCCCGCCGTCTCTGCCGCCGATGCCAGCGCACTCTCGCCGCAATCACGGCAGCAATCCGATGCCGTCTTGCTGACTATACATATGCCCGCACCCTTTATCATAATGCCAAAATACTGCCTGTCCGCAGATGTGCTGTCATATAGCCTTTTGGCAAGTGCCAGCAGGTCTGTTGCAGTATACAGGACCACAGCGCCGGTCACGATCACAGCGCATATCGACAATGCCGACGAGAACTCAGCACTTTCCCTTGATAGCACCCTGCATATTACCGCAGTGACTATACAGACTAAGCATATAGCAGTTATATTCATATCAATAAAGCCCGAATACCGATTTTATGGTGTCAAACAGATTAGCAATCTCGTTTATTATCATAAGCAGCACAACTATAAGCCCCGCAAGGGTCGTCATCATAGCCTGCTCGTCCCTCTCAGCACGTTTGAGCAGCTGATTGAGCACAGCAACGATAATGCCTATCGCCGCTATCTTGAAGATAAGATCAACTTCCATTATTACCCTCCGCTTTACAGTAGAATTATAGATAAAAGCGCCCCCGATGCTATGCCAAGGCTTTTATACAGCCGCTTTTTCTCAAAAAGCCTGTCTCTCAGCTGCCCGGCTTGTCCCTGAAAATAGCTTATTCCGCCGCTTACAAGCTCAAGCTGTGTCTGCTTGTCAGTCGTTCCGAGAAGCCTTATTATTCTTGATAAGCGCTCGTTATACTCTTTGCTCCTGAATAACGGCTCTTTTTCAAGCCCCGTCAGCAGCTTGTCTCTTATATCTCCCGCCCCAATGTCCTGCCGAAGAAAGCTGAATGATGAGCATTCATCATCACACTGCAAACGGCTCATCATCTCACTTAGTGTCATGCTCTCATAGTCGATATAGCTTTTTATATCTGTAAGCATATCACATACCCTGCATATATTCCTGTATTCTGTCTCATAAAGGCAGGAATAATAATTGCCCGCAGCACAGCATGAAAAAAATAGAAACCCAATACCAATAAGCCTTACCATACCCGCTCACCTACAGCCTGCATATGCTCTTGACAGTTCCGCAGGCAGCGCCAGTGTTGAGAATTGCCGCCATTTCAAAGCTCTTGTCTTTTATCAGCTTTGATACAACGGGGCGCTTTTTAAGCTCGGCTATATCATTGCAGTGGGTAGTCGCTATAAGCTGCACACCTGAGTTAACGGCATAGCGCAGTGCTCTGAGGTCGTCATCTGTGCCTATCTCATCACATATTATTATCTGCGGGGTCATGACCTTAACGGCTGTCATAATTGCATCATACTTTGAATAACCGCAGAAAGCATCACACCTGCTGCCTATATCATTGCCGGGTACGCCGTTTATTGTATTTGAAAGCTCATTCCTCTCGTCAATAAGCGATACCCTGTAACTGCTGCTGCAAAGCCTGCAAAGGTCTCTCAGCACAGTAGTCTTGCCGCTTGAAGGCGGCCCGCCTATGATAAGCCCGACAGTCTCCTCGCTAAACACCCTCTTATACAGCATATCCGCACAGCCGATCACCTCTCTGGCTATCCTTATATTTACAGATGATATGTGCTTTACATTCTCGACCCTTGCCTGCCTGTCATTTGATAAAACGGCAGTTCCGCAAAAGCCCACCCTGTTGCAGCCCTCGGTGGTTATATAGCCCTGTGTTATTTCCTTATGGTAGCTGTGCAGTGAGCTTTCAAATGCTGTATCATAAGTGTATGCTATATCCCCGGCAGTTACTGTCACTGAGTTCTCTGGGGCGCTTTTGAGCAATCCTGTCTGTGTTATGAAGTATTCCTTTGAGAATAAGGTGCATGACAAAGGCCTTGAAAGCCGCAGCCTTATCTCGTTTATCCTTTGACGCTCTGCCTCGGGAATACCCATAACAGCTGACGCTATTCTCGGTGTCAATAGCCTTAGTGCATAGCACAGCTTGCTTTTCTCACCCTGCATTTTACCCCTCCTGTAAGTTTGTCCATTAAATACTTATGAAGCGCACCTTGCAAGTATTACATAAAGTATATAAATTTTTGAAATAAGGCTTGAAAATTATGTTAATATATGATATTATATTATTATAAATAAAAATTATAAAGGAGATAATAAAATGCAAAACACTTTGACAGGAGATCAGGCAAAAGTCTTAAGCCTTTCACAAAGCGTTATATCCGAAGTCAGAAAGGTAGTTATTGGTAAGGATGAAATAATCATCAAGGTGCTGCTGTCTATACTTGCGGGCGGTCATATACTTATCGAGGATATACCCGGTGTCGGCAAGACAACGCTTGCCCTTGCTATGTCAAAAGCTCTTAGCCTTGACTATAAGAGAATGCAGTTTACACCCGATGTGCTGCCCTCTGATGTAGTAGGCTTTACCATGCTCAACAAAGAGACAAACAGGTTTGAGTATAAAAAAGGCGCTGCCATGACAAATCTCTTCCTTGCAGATGAGATAAACAGAACTTCCTCCAAGACGCAGTCAGCACTTCTCGAACTTATGGAAGAAGGCAAGGTAACAGTTGACGGCAAGACATATAAGCTGCCTGACCCCTATATCGTAATAGCAACACAGAACCCCGTAGGCTCTATCGGCACACAGATGCTGCCCGAATCGCAGATGGACAGATTCATAGTAAGGCTCACAATGGGCTACCCGAACATCGCCAGCGAGGTGGAGATGCTCAAAACAAAGCAGAACTACGTTTCGGTTGACAGCGTGCAGCCTGTTGTTTCGGCAGCAGAGCTTATAAAAGCTAAGGAGATAGTTGATGCTATCTACATAAACGATGCGGTTCTGGAATATATCGTAAGGCTTGCAGATGCTACCAGAAATAACCAGTATCTTAAGCTCGGGCTTTCCCCGAGAGGAACTATCGCACTTCTTAAAATGACCAAAGCGACAGCTCTCTTAAAGGGCAGAGACTATGTTATCCCCGATGATATACATTACAGCTTCAACGATGTGGTGCTCCACAGGATAATCCTCGGCTCAAAATCAAAGATAAACGGGCTTACAGGCGAGCAGGTGCTGAATGATATCCTCTCGACCGTGCCCGTACCCAAGGTACAGTGATGTCGGAGGGCAGAAAATGATATTTGTTTACTTTCTGCTTATGATCATAGCCTTTCTGTTCTATATACTGTATAACGGGCCTATATCCTACTATCTGTTTTTCTTCCTGCTGGCACTGCCGGTGTTCGGGTTTATATGGATACTTATCTCATCAAGAAAAACAACAGTATCCTTCAAGTCAGACAGTAGGGTCTACCCCAGAGGGCACGACAGCCCGTTTATGCTCAGACTTGAGAACAGATCGCCCTTTCTTATACCGAATGCTGTGATCTATATAAGATATATAAACTCGCTTACCAACAAAGGCTCGGTCATAAAGGTAGTTACGCCTATATACTCACGCAACGTCCAGCTTTTAAGGATAAGCGCCACGAGCGAGCATTACGGCTCTATCTCGGCAAAGATAGAAAAGATAAAGCTGTATGACATACTAAAGATAACAAGGCTAAAGCTGCCTAAGAAGAACTTCCAGAGCTCACCCGTCAGCGTGACCTTTATTCCCGAGTATATCCCGCTTGAAAATAACGTGACCAATTATGCCGATTACGGGCTTGAATCGGATAAATTCTCAGAGCATAAGCCGGGCGACGACCCATCTGAGATATTCGGTATACACGAATACCAATACGGCGACAGGATAAGCCGCATACACTGGAAGCTGACGGCCAAGTCTGATACTACATATGTAAAGGAATACTCCCTTCCCATAGCAAACTCGATATGCCTTGCGGCTAACGTATGCATGAAAAGCAACTCACCCACCGAGCTTTTAAAATATGATGCGGTGATCGAGGCTTTCTATGCAATCGGCGCATATCTTTCCGAGAGCGCCTGCCCCCATACTATGCTATGGTATGATGAAACAAACAAAAGGCTTGTAGAAAAGCTGTCAAAAGAAATAGAAAACGACACCGACAGCATAAGAGACTACCTTAAATGCGCAAGGTCATCAGAAGATAACAAGGTTCTGAGCGAATACTATGCGTCGGTAACAGAGAACACAAGATACGGGCATTTCATCTATATAACAAATACCCTAAGCGACAAGACTATCGAGCTTATAACAACAAGCGAGGTCGCTATGAGATATACCATACTCTATGCAGATGATAATAATATGCCCTCCTTTGACGGTATGTATGATAATATAGACATAATAAGCATCAAGCCGTCAAGAATAGAAAGCTCGATAAGCGAGCTGCTTCTATAACTGCGTAAAAACAAAGGTGACAAAATGAACAATACAAAAGAAAAAAAGACAAAGAAAAAGCGCAGGCATGAGCGTGACTACATTCTTATTGACGGAATGAAGATCGACGGCGATATCCTGCTTCATGTTGATAAGCCTATGAAGGATCATTCATCGCTTTTGCTGCTGTTTTTATCGGTGGTGGCTGCGTTTTCCACAATGCTCCTCGGGCTGTCATATTTTGACACGGGGGCAAATCTCGGGCTTGTTTACATATCTGTGCTGATACTGTGCATATCTTTTGCGCTTGTAAAAAGCAATGAAAAGTTTGTCAGGTTCATAGGGCTTTCTGTGATAGGGGCGCATATCGCAGCCTTCGGGCTATTTTACCATAAGGTCGCAAACGGCTTTATTATCGTCTACTCAGAGTACATAAAAAAGGCAAACAGACCCAATTCCGTGCTGGCGGCTATGGTGGAGGATATTCCCAGAGCCGAGCGAGAGACAGATATAAACCTCTTTATCGTGCTTATAGCTATGATAATCTGCTTCGGAATGGTCTTTTCCTGCTTTTATAAGATAAATCTTCCGTCAATGGTGCTATTCTCATTCCCCGTCTTTGAGATAGGTGCATATTGGGGGTGGAAGCCCTCAACGGTATGCTTTGTGCTCCTTCTCATCTGCTGGACTACTGTATTCGCACTCCAGCTTGTAAATTATTCGGCAAATAAAGCAGGCATCAGGAATACCTTTGCTATACACCCCAAGAAAAAGACCTTCTATTTCACCTCAGATAAGCTCAAAAGGGGCTTTTTCACCAAGTATATCTACTCAATGCTCGTAGTGAGCGTTTGCATAGTGCTGCTGCTTTATTCAATAGTATCGGCAATAGGCAAGGACAGACCCGATAAGATGCTCCAGGCAAGAAAAGACCTTTCAAACTTTATCGAGGATATGTCATACCGCACCCTTTCAAATACCCTTTCCGACCTTAACGATACGCTGCTTGGCAATGCAAATATAGGCGGAACTAACGGCGGCAAGCTCGGCAGGGTCGATAAGATCAGCTTTAACGGCTCGACCGCCCTTGAAGTCGTGATAGATGACTTCAAATCACCCGTATATCTTAAAGGCTTTGTTGCGGGTGATTATAGCGACAACTCCTGGGAGGAAAAAGACCCCGGCAGCGCTGTTGATGATTTCAGAGATGAAGCAAGCGGCTATGTGCAGGATATAGGCTATAACAAATTGTCAAGGCTTGTAAAATACGAGGGTATAGATTACCTGCCGTCGGAATTCTCGGTCAAGATAAAGGGCGCAAGCAAGAAATACGCCTATGCCCCCTATTTCACTTCATATGCAAGCGATGACAACAGCGGCGGTGATAAGTGCAAGCCCACCAAAGAGGGCTATGTGAGCCTGCGTGCAAGAAAATACCTGATGAAGTATTATAACATCTCAAAGGCGCCTATAGCCTACGATGTTTATTCAGGCGACCCTGCATATCTCCTTTTAGATATGTGCGACAGCGCCGCCTATTCAAGAAACGCCACCGAGACAGAGTATGAGCTTAGCTACTATCAGTATGTTATCGACAATTATCTTGATGTAACAAGCTCTGACGGGCTAAAGGAAGCAATTAATTCTATCGACTCTGATTATATCGGAAGAAGCGGTTATCAGGCTGTGTACGATTACGGCTCAGCTGACTATCAGAGCTATATAACCATTATCGACTCTATAACCAAATACTTTGACGACAACTTCAAATATACTCTCAGCCCCGGTACGACCCCCTCTGACAGAGATTTTATCGACTATTTCATCTCCGAGCAAAAGGAGGGCTACTGCTCATACTTTGCATCAGCAGGCGTTATGCTGCTAAGGCATTATGGCATTCCCGCAAGATATGTCGAGGGTTATATTATCCACCCCGACCAGCTCACAGGCAAGCATAACGAGAATAATATGAATGAGATAGACGTTCTTGACAAGAGCGCTCACGCATGGGCTGAGATCTATACAAGAGACCTTGGCTGGATACCTGTTGAGTTCACCCCGGGTTATGAAGACACCAACCCGAATGTTGACAAGAAAGACCCCGATCAGAAGCCTAAAGAGACTACCACGACCACAACTACCTCGCAGACAACAACTACTACCACGACCAAATCTACCGATACTACAGATAAGCCTTCGGGTACTACTACCAAATCGACCGGCTCGGATACCAAATCGACAACTACTACCACGACCAAAAAGGCTGTTTCGACCAAGAAAAGCGCAGAAACAGGCGATGACAGCGGCAGCAAGGGCGGCGGCATAATATCATCTCCTTTCGGAGGCGGCGACAGCGGAAGCAGTGTTGGCATGATAGCCGTGTATATAGACATTGTATTGCTGCTGACAGTGGTTATCATAGTAAGGCGTGCGTATAATCTCAGAAAGCTCAGATGCTCTGTAAACAGCAGCGATAAGAGCAAGGCAATCAAGAGCTGCTATAGCGCATCGCTCAAATACCTCAGCCTAATGGGCATTAAAGAGAACGATAATCAGAGCGATTATAAAAGGCTTGCCAAGATAATCGAAAAGATGAAGAGCTCGGGCT
>JAFYET010000264.1 GCA_017544125.1 Ruminococcus sp.
CCGAAAGTTACACCCTTTCCGCAAATATCGCATTTTGCCATTAGGTTGCACCCCCTTCATAAAATTAACTGATTATCTAATATTCACAACAAGATATATTATACCATTTCTCTTTCTAAAATGCAAGTGTTTTTCAGAACTTTTTAAATATTCTTAATTATTTGTACACTTTGCCTAAATAAGCCCCTCGTGATAGCTTATAGGAAGTGCAAACAGCACACCTGCATTGGGTTTGTCAAGCTCACCCGTGACACTCTTGACCGCCTTTACCGCTGTTTCAAGCTGATCGTCATGAACTGCCACGAATATCGTCTTGCCCCTCTGTGCCTCGTCTGTGCCGCTAAGTATCTCACGCAGCACCGAGATAGCGGGCAGGCTGTCCATGCTCCTGATACTCTTAGCCATGCCTGTTGAGTCAAGCGCTGTGCCGCCGTGTATGCCTGCTGCGGCAAGGGCTTTCATTATATCGTCAAGAAGCTCCGTCCTCTTTATTATTATAAACAGTAACTGCATCATTATCTCCTTTCATACCGGTCACACGATGTTATTGGTTCTGGCTGAGGTATGGGTGCTTCGGTGTTGTAAACAGCCCCGTTACCCAGCCGCCGCTCTTTCTTACGCCGCAGGATATGAGCCCTGCTGCCTTAAGCGCATCGTGTACCTCAAATGCCCTCTCCTCTATGATACCTGAGACTATGAGCCTGCCTCGTTCACTGAGCAGCTGCGCAAACAGCCCGCTCATAGCTATCAGCACATCTGAAACTATATTGGCGCAGATAAGGTCATATTCGCCGCCTATCTCAGCCCTGAGCTCCTCATCTTCAAGTATATTGCCCACCAGCGTCCTGTACTGGTACTCAGAGACGTGGTTCTTTTCGTAGTTCTGCTTTGCTATCCTTACGGCGTTCTCGTCTATATCAACGCTTGTGATGTAGTCAGCGCCCAGCTTGGCAGCTGCCACAGAGAGTATACCGCTGCCGCAGCCCAGGTCAAGCACCCTCTCGCCCCTGCAAAGCGTGCTGTCAAGCATTTCGAGGCACATCTTTGTAGTGTCATGCTGCCCTGTGCCGAAGCTCGACTCGGGGTCTATGTATATGACAGCTCTGTCAGAGTCGGTCTCAAAGCTCTCCCACGAGGGGCTTACAGCCAGCCTGTCGCCTACGGTAAAGGGCTTGAAATACTGCTTCCAGTTATTCTCCCAGTCCTCCTCGCTGACCGTCTTCTCCTCAAACTCCAGCCTGCCGAAGCGCCCCTCTGTGTCACGCTCTTTAAGTGCTGCAAGCTCACGTTTAAGGTCTTCTATAAGCAGCATACCCTGCTCGTTCATAGCTATATAGCAGGTAACGCTGTTCTCCTTGTCCTTTAGCCCTAATAGCGAGTCGTCAATGTAATCCCAGTTAGCCGACTTATCCTCGGTAAAGGCTCTGAACTCCTCACTGTCGCTTATCTGAAAGCCGTTGATGCCCAAAAGCTCCAGGCAGCCTGTCAGCGGCTCGATGCCCTCTTTGGTAGTAAATATCTCTATCTCTCTCCACTGCATATATTTTTCGTCCTCTCTGTATTTGAAGCTATTCATTGATGTGCTCTAACCCCATTGCCATTATGGTGTGTACGTGGTCATCGGAGACCGAGTAGTAGACAGCCTTGCCATCACGCCTGTACTTAACGAGGCGAGCCTGTTTCAGCACCCTCAGCTGATGCGATATGCCCGATTGCGTAACACCAAGCAGCGCCGCTATGTCAGACACCCCCAGCTCACCGCCCTGGAGAGCGCAGAGTATCCTGATACGGGTAGGGTCGCCCAGCACCTTGAAAAGCTCCGACAGGTCAAGCACCTCTTCCTCTACGGGCATCTTGCTGTCGATATCACCTATATCGGCGCATTTGTGTTGATGAGCCATAATACCCCTCCCCTACATTGCATAATAGTATTCATATTATAACATATTTCACTTTGTTTGTCAAATTAGAAGTAAGATATTAGAGGTAAGAAGTAAGACATTGAAGTATGAACTTTAAGCATTTTAAGCACAATAGCCCTATAGTATCTATAATGTCTATTATGCATACTGCTAATCTCCTTTATTCACTATTCACTGGTCATTGAGGCGCAAGCAGTTTCTCTCTTTACATTTCGTTCAAAGTGTGTTATAATAATAGTGTTATGCAGCACAGCCGCTATGGTGCGGCTGCGGTAGGAGGATACAGCAATGAAGCTAATGAGAACTATCATCATATATATAATGTGTGCGGTGATGCTGGCAGGCTCGGTGTTTACAGCGCAGGCAAAGGACAGGGTATACCGCAACGGCAAGCAGATATGCCGCTATAACGATGAGAGCATATTCATATACGGCGACAGCAGGGTCGGCGGTATGATGAAGACTAACCCCGACTTCGGCGGCTCGGTGGTCTACGGCGGGCATTTCAGGCAGGAATACAACGACAAGAACGCCACCTTTAAGCTGCCATTTGAGGACGGCACCACCAAGTATAAATACGCCTACTACATCTTCGGGCAGTTCCGCTCAAACAACGGCAACTACAACGGCTACGGCACAAAGTACAAAGACTCATACTCATACATCAAGGCCAAGGCAAAGTCATCGCTCAAAAAGAACGGCTACTGCCACATATGGCTCTTCTGCACCACCAATGATGCCAACAAGAACTACAAGAACAACATAAAGGACATATTCGAGTTTGCAAAGAAAGCCCAGGGCTGGAACGCCAAGTACAAGGGCAAGACCAAGTATGTTAAGGTGCATATAGTACACATCGTTCCCGACAAATACGGCAAGAAGATAAGTGCGAAGTACCTTAAGGGCTTCAACAACTATGTAGATGCCCAGGCTGAGAAATTCAACAAGACGATAAAGAAAGGATACCGCCTTTACATCAACGACTACAATAATATAGTAAAGGACAAGTCGATATACACAAGGGAATACCGCAAGACCCACCCCAACGCCAACATAGGTTACGGCATGAAGAACGGCGAGGAGGACGTGCTGCACTACACCAAGGACACATACCTCGTAATAGGCAACTGGATAAGGATAAAGAGCAAGAAATACTGATAACAGCCCCCAAAACTGCCCATAATACAGGGCGTTGACGGGGGCGTTTTTATGCAAAAGGGCGAAATAACAAAAATGAAACGGCAAAAGAGAATGAGAGAAAAACAAAGAGAAAC
>JAFYET010000265.1 GCA_017544125.1 Ruminococcus sp.
GCCGTCACATAGCTTATCGGCAACTTCGATGAGCTTTTCCTTTGCAAACTCCTCAAAGGCTGCAAGCTCTTCCTCGGTGAGCACAACTGATGAGCCGTATTTCTCGGGCTGCTTGGTCTTTTTATCAAGAGTAAATTTCAGGAACTTATCACCCGCCGTATCCATAGCCTTACGGGATATCTCATTATCGACTATAAGACCGAAGCGCCTGAACTTACTGTCACGGTATTCGCCGAGAGCTTTTTCAAGGTCGTCTTTTAGCCCTTTATTATACGCTTTATCGGAGGTATCATCAGCGTTGATATGCACTGCGGGCATATAGAGAACGCCTGCGGGGGTAAGCTCATCGCCGCTGCCAAAATCATTTTCAGAGCCTGTAAGTGCAAGGAGATAAATGAGCATCTGAAGATTTAGCCCGTTATACAGCTCCTCGAGTTTTAGCTCTTTATAGCCTGTTTTATAGTCGATTATTCTTAAGTATTTGCTGGTCTTTCCGTTTTCATCGGTATGCTCGAAAATATCCACCCTGTCGATACTGCCGTAGACGTTAATGGTATATTTGCCCTCAGATGTTATCGAAAGAATACTGCCGCCCTCTTTTTTGCTGAGGCTGTATTCAAAGCCCACAGGCTTGAAAAGAGTTGATAGCAGCTCGTCACGGAGGTTTTTGACAACGTAGAAAGCCGACTCCTCCCACCTATGGGAGATAAAGTCAAAGCGGCCTGTCTTGCCGAAATCACCGCCGAGGTCTTCGGCGACATACTGCTTGAAGTAATTATGTATCTTCTCTTTAAGCTGATCGTCGGAAAGGTCTTTAAAGCCCTCATCATAAACGACAGAACCGTCGGGGGCGGTCTTTGAAAGAATGCCCTCAAGGCAGCTATGGACAAAGGTGCCACGGTTTTTAGGGTCTATCTTATTAACTGCGGGGGGAGATATCTTAAGCCCGTATTTACAGAAATACATAAACGGGCATTTATAGTAGGTCTCAAGCCTTGTAGCCGAGAGGTTGACATCGCTTGCATTGAAAAGCGCTGCTGCGTGGTCGTGGTCAAGGGAGAAAGGCTTTCTGCCTGCCGCATCAAAAAGCCTGTCAATACGGGCTTTATACTCGGTATCGGTTGAGAGGGCTTCTTTTAATGATGCTGTGATATCGCTCTTATCATGGCAGCGCTCGAGGTACTTGGTATAGGCGCTTTTAAGCGTGGGGCAATAGAACGAAACGGGCATATCCTGCGCCCTTATCTCAGCCTTACCGCCGAGCATGGAATTAACGGAACTAAGGATAGACGAACGCCTAAGACGACTGCCCTTGGAATCAGTTTCATGCCAGAGGAGATAAAGCCTCTCTGTCGAGGCGGTCAAGGCGTTATAGCAGACAAGGCGCTCATGGTCGATACGGGCTTTGATGCCTCTCGGAAGCTCTATACCGTCATTCGCAAGGCGCTGTTTCTCTCTGTCAGAAAAGAGGCTGCTGCTCTTTACATCTGAGGGGAAAACGCCGTCGTTGCAGTTCATAACGAACACAGCACGCTTTGATGAAAGCCTTGAATGCGATGAATCACCTATCATCACGCAGCCGAGCTTCTGGGGCGGTGCGGAAACGGTGATGTTTGCAAACATCGTCCTTACAAGCTCAAAATACTGCCTGAGAGACAACACCTCATCGGGGATATTATGGAACACTGCACTTATACATGAAACAGCAAGCTCCCACAGCTGGCGGAACTGCCTTGCGGCTATCTTCATATCATCATCGCCACGCATTGAGGCAGCGACCATTGAATATGCCTTCTGCGAAAGCTCGACTTCATCGAGCAGCTTATAGAGGGCTTCGCTTATCTTGCCTGCCGTTGCGTTTTCACAGGCAGACTTAAAGCGCTCAAAGGGCTCGATGACCTTTCTTCTGATGCCGTTAACAAGCTCAAGGTATTTACTGTCATCACTTATATGCTTATCCTTAGCTGTAAAATCAGAAAGCCACATATCGCCGTCAACATTCCAGCCGATACAGTATTCTTCAA
>JAFYET010000266.1 GCA_017544125.1 Ruminococcus sp.
CCTTGTTTGAAAGGTGGTCGTATGCCACCAGCTCATCAAACAGGTGCAGGTCGATGTCGTTCATCTTAAGGTCATCTGCCGGGGGCGAGGTGAGGGTCTTTTCGTAGTACCTTACGCAGTCATACGCAAAGTAGCCTATCAGCCCGCCTGTCAGCTTGGGGCAGCCGTTTATCTTGGGTGAGCGGTGCTCATCAAGTATGCCCTGTAAGAAGTCCCTGGGGTCGTTTATCTGTGTGTCTGTTCTGGTGCCGTCGGCTTTCTTGACCGTTGCTGTCTTGCCGTTTATGATTATCTCCTCTTTAGGGTCGATGCCCACGTAGGAGTAGCGCCCCCACTGATCCTTGTTGTCAACTGACTCTAAGATAAAGCAGTTGTTGTACTTTTCATGCAGGCAGTTAAAAAGCCTTATTGGGGTGAACTGATCGACGAGCAGCTCGTAGAAAACGGGAACTGTCTTGTAGCTTTTTAGTAAGTCTTTTACTGTTTCTATATCCGGGAATAACATGGTCTTTGACCCCTTTCTTGAATTTTGGCAATAAAAAAAGCCCTAACGCCAATAGCTTTGCGCTATGGGACGATAGAACCGTGGTGCCACCCAAATTCCGGCACAAAAAGTGCCGCTCAACCGGGTACTTGCCTTTAAAGACGCTATACCCTCTCACACTAACGTAGGAATACACGGCGAGTGATACTCGTGAGTGTTACTTTCACACCGCTCCTCACAAATCCATTCACACTTGCCCCTATGTACCGGCATCACACCGCCGCCGGCTCTCTGAAACACTCATGCAAGGTTACTTACTTTTGCTCACAGGATTTTTAAAATATTAACTTTAGTCTTATTATATGCCAACTTGCCCGATTTGTCAAGCTGTTTTTGCATTAACTTTTTGTGAACAGGCAGGATTTTTCTTAAATATCCTAAATTTTGTATTGATTTTTTGGAAAATAGAGTGTATAATAATATGTAAGAAGTTAATAAACCTGCCCGAATGGGCATACTGCGCCGCAAGGCGCACCATAATTATGCATTATGAATTATATACTGGGAGTGTTAAAATGAAAATATCCCCGAACAAGCGGTATAACACCGTTGCATTTTATGCGACGATAGTCATTGCCATAAACGTAGTGCTCGTAGCGGCGCTGTTGAAGGCAGACACTATAATGGGTTTTCTCGATAAGTGCGTGAATGTCATGAGCCCTATCACATGGGGCGTGGTCATAGCTTTTCTTATGAACCCCATAATGGTCAGGGTGGAAAAGCTGCTTAACAAGACCGTCTTTAAGAATAACCCCAAGCCCAAGGCATCAAGGGCTGTCTCGGTAGTCACGGCTTGCCTTGTGTTTGCGGGCATCATAGTCGGGCTGTTCTGGGTAGTCGTGCCTGAGCTGTTAAAGAGTGTCAGCGAGATAATCGACAACTTCTCAAGCTACGCCGATACAGCGCAGGACTGGGTAATGAAGCTGTTTAAAAACAACAAGCAGGTCGAACAGGCGCTTACCGATACGATAAAGAAATTTACATCTGACTTCGGCACTACACTTAACGAGCTTCGCCCCTATATAAACGATATACTCTCGGGTGCATGGGATTTTATCAACGTGCTCAAAGACTTCGTGCTGGGCTTTATAGTATCGATCTATCTGCTGTTCAGTAAGGAAACGCTCTTTGCCCAGGGCAAGAAGATACTCATATCTATCTGCAAGAGAAGCACCTACTCAAAGCTCATAAGGCTTTTCAGAAAGACAAACAACATCTTCTCGGGCTTTATCGGCAGCAAGATAGTCGATTCGTTCATCATAGGCTGCCTTTGCTATATAGGTCTTATGATAATGAATATGGATTATGCGCTGATGATAAGCGTTATAATCGGTGTTACGAATATCATACCCTTCTTCGGTCCCTTTATCGGTGCCGTTCCATCGGGGCTTTTCATACTGCTCGTTCAGCCTAACAAGTTCATAGCGCTGCTCATATTCATCTTTGCACTCCAGCAGTTTGACGGAAATGTTTTAGGCCCCAAGATACTCGGCAACTCAACAGGTCTGCCCGGCTTCTGGGTACTGGTCGCCCTCTTTGTGGGCGGCGGTCTCTTCGGCTTTGCGGGAATGGTTCTCGCAGTGCCCGTGTTCGCACTCTTTTATGCACTCGTGCGTGAGGGCGTTGAGAATACTCTGCGAAAGAAGAACCTGCCCGTTGACACCAAGCACTATTTCGGTGACGACATCGAAAAGATATACGGCCGCCCCAAAAAGGCAAAGCCCATTACTCAGGAGGAGCTTGAAAGCATAGTTATCCCCTCTATCGAAGAGGCTAACGAAGCAACACAGGGCTGATAAGCGCATCGGCTTATGCCGATGCTAAAAGAATAAAGAATAAATAATAAAGAATAATAGAGGTATCGCCTTCGGCGATGATTTAAAATCATCGTTTTGACGATACCTCTTTTGTTATCATATTCTGTTTTGTGCTGATTACTTTATGCTCTGATAGGTCAGCTTATCGTAGGTCTCAGAGGTCTTTACCTCCATTTCCTCCATGAGCTTGTTGTAGGTCTCCTTGATGTTGCCCTTGTCGTATTCAAGCAGCAGCGAATCAAGGTGAGCATCGAGGAATTCATCGTCTATGGGCAGGCGCTTGATAATAAAATAGCCGTAGCTTGCGTTCTCTACAAGCTCGCTTGTCACCTCGTTCTCCTTAAGTGCGAAAGCTGCGTCCTTGAATTCCTGAACGAATGAGGAATCCTTTGTGAAACAGTAGCCGTCCTTGTTGGCTTCCGATTCCATTCCGGGATCCCAGCCGTAGTCCTTGATGAGCTTGTCAAAATCCTCACCGTCGTTGACCTTCTTTTGTACGTCGTCGGCTATCTTCTTTGCGGCTGTTTTGCACTTTTCCTGATCCTCGTCGTTGAGCTGAGAATAAGCCTGCTGCTTGTAGCCCGACTTCATTGAAAGGTCAAGCGAATCAAACTGTGACTGTGTCTGCTCGTCAAGCTCAGCCTGCGAGTAGTAGGGGATAAGTATGTGCTTTGCCCTTACGTAGTCGCCGCTCTCCTTGACTTTCTTTCTGAACTCCTTGGCATCGGCTGCATACTTGCCGCCATTTGTGAGTACCTTTGCAAATACCTTCTGATAAAGGGCGTTCATCTCCTCGAGTGATCTTAAAACGTCCTCGGTGAGGTAGTAGTCCTTCATGCTCTGCTGGAAAGCCTCTTCCGAATCGTACTGACCCTTGATGGTGTTTATGTCATTCTCAACGGTCTTCTGGTCTTCCTCGTCAAGCTCTATCTTCTCTTCGTTTGCTATCTTTCTGGTAACGTATTCCTGCTTTAACTGGTTAACTGTGTTTTTGAGTATGTCGGGGAATGCGTCTTCAGTAACCTGATCGGGGGTGAGGTTATAAACGCTAAGCACATAGTAGTAGTAATACCTGAATGTGTCAAAGTCGATATCCATTCCGTCGATAGTTACCATTATAAGGTCTTTGGTATCTACCTGCGCACCGTCAATGGTGAGGGAAGCCTCGGGGTGTGTCACCTGCTCCTGTGAGGAGGCATCGCCGCCGGTGCTGTCTGTGCCTGTGCTGTCAGTGGTGGCTGCCGATGAATCAGAAGCCGCCGAGGTGGCTGCCGAATCAGATGATGAGCTGCTGCCGCACCCTGCAAAGCAAACAGCTGCAAGCAGCAATGAAAGCGTGAACGCCGAAAGTCTTTTAAGCATATTTCATATTTCCTTTCTGTTGTATAATATACACAATAGATAGTATAGCGCAAGTTTGTGTTTATTTTATGTTGCGAAAGATAAACTTTTTATGAATAGGCTAAAATTACTGACGCTTGAAAAAGACTCTGCGGTGTGCTATAATAAGACCACACACTAATTACTTGGAGGGTAATTATGACGCTTAACCAACTGAAATATGTTATAGAGATAGCCGAAACAGGCTCTGTCACCGCTGCGGCGCAGAGGCTTTTCATCGCACAGCCCAGCCTTTCAAAGGCAGTTGCCGAACTCGAGCGTGAAATGGGCATAACCATTTTTGCAAGGACGAACAGGGGAGTGTATCTCACCGAAGACGGCACAAGGTTCCTCTCATATGCAAGGCAGATAACCGAGCAGGCAGAGAGGCTTGAAAGCGAGTACAAGGCAGCCCCGCCCCCGAGGAGGGTGTTTTCGGTATCATCGCAGCACTATGCTTTTGTGGTAAATGCCTTTGTTGAGCTTGTGCGTGAATATGGCAGGGATAAGTATGAATTCACCCTGCGTGAGTTAAAGACCGCCGAGATAATAGATGATGTGCGTACCCACCGCAGCGATATAGGCATACTCTATCTAAGCCGCTTTAACCGTGAGGTGATAGAGCATATATTAAAAAGCGAGGAGCTGCGCTATGAAAAGCTCTTCACCGCCACGCCCCATGTTTTTGTCAGCCGCACCAACCCTCTTGTGGGGCGCAGTTCGGTGACGCTTGACGATTTAAAAGCCTTCCCACGCCTTACATACGATCAGGGGGTCAAGAACTCATTCTACTTTGCCGAGGAGCTGCACATCACCGAGTATGCACCCAAGAGCATTATAGTTTCCGACAGAGCAACTCTTTTCAACCTGCTCATAGGTCTTGACGGCTACACTATATCATCGGGCGTGCTGAGTGAAGACCTAAACGGCACAAATATCGTTTCCATTCCCCTTGAAAGCGATGAGCATATGGATATAGGCTATATCATCAACTCCGACCGCCCCGCCGATGCGATGACAGAGCGGTATCTTGAACACCTGCGGGGCTATATTGAGAGCTGCAAATAGAAACAGTTAACAGTTAACTGGTGACAGGATTCAGTTAACTGTTAATTATTAACTGTCTCAGCTATAGCTTTTAGCTATGGCACTGTATGAATTTTATGTATTTTACATTTCTGTAAAGCTGTGATATAATCATATCATTAAATCACATAGGTTTAGTATGGATTTGGAGGAATGTAGAATGAAGACAACAATTATCGGCTACCCCCGCATAGGTGGGCTGCGTGAGCTTAAATTCGCAAGTGAGAAGTATTTCAGGGGCGAGATAACAGCAGAAGAACTTGAAGCCGCTGCTAAGGATATACGCCTTAATAATCTGAAACTTCAAAAGGAGAGCGGGCTTTCGGCTATCCCCTCAAATGATTTCTCGTTCTATGACGGGGTGCTTGATACGGCATTTCTGCTGGGGGCTGTGCCTGAGAGATACACATCACTGGGGCTCGGGATGCTTGATACATACTTTGCGGCTGCCAGGGGCTATCAGGGCGACAAGGGTGATGTCAAGGCGCTTGCAATGAAAAAGTGGTTCAACACCAACTATCACTACATCGTTCCCGAGATAGATGACAATACAAAGATAACTCTTGCAGGCACAAAGCCCTTTGACCTGTTTGGTGAGGCGCTTGAAAACGGCGTTAAGACACGCCCCGTTATCATCGGCGCATACACATTCTTAAAGCTGGCAAGATACAAGGGCGCAAAGACCGCTGCTGATCTTGCAGATGATGCAGCAGCTGCTTATTCACAGCTGCTTGAAAAGTTTGCCGCCCTCGGCGCTGAGTGGGTGCAGTTTGATGAGCCGTCGCTGGTTATGGATATGACGGGTGAGGATATAGCCCTTTTCAAGAGATTGTATGAGAAGATACTCGCTGCAAAGGGTGGCATACAGGTGCTTGTGCAGACAGATTTCGGCGATGTGCGTGATGTTTACAATGAGCTTTCGGCGCTTGATTTTGACGGCATAGGGCTTGATTTTGTTGAGGGCAAAAAGTCACTCGAGCTTGTAAAGGCGCACGGCTTCCCGAAAGACAAGACGCTCTTTGCTGGCGTTATAAACGGCAAGAGCATCTGGCGCTGTGACTATGAAAAAGC
>JAFYET010000267.1 GCA_017544125.1 Ruminococcus sp.
ATAAGGTCGGTGACGGTGGTCTTCATCTCGTCAAGGGCGAGAATGCTTGCCATAACTGCGGGGCTGCAAAGCATAACGTCCATATTGGCATCGGTCATTGATGCCCAGAAGGTCGCAAGATCGGCATAGGTAAGGGTGCTGCCTGAGATAGTCGAGGGGGTGATATTTGCGCTTATTGCGGTGGCTGCCAGGCTGTTTATATTTCGTGAGATATGCGAGCCTACCGTGCGGAGTGCCACGCCGAAAGTCTCTATTCTCTGCTTTCTCATCGACTCATAGGAGCACATGAGCCTTCTTGCGTACTTTGAGAGCCTTGTGGAGGAAGCGGAGAGGGTCATGGCGGTAGTTGCGAGGGTGCCGCCCTCGGCTATGCTGTCAGAGCCTGTTTCATTGACATACACGCCACGGTAATCGACCGTATCAATATAGCTTGTAGCTGCTGCGATATCGGGGAGGATAGAGGCGCTGTCCATACCCTTTTTGATCTGTCTTCTCACATACTCGGGGAAGAGCACGGCGGATTCAGTGGTTGAGAAGAATTTCTCGACCAGGTCGCAGTCCTTGCCCGACACCTTGATATCAAAGCGCTTGAGCTGTCTTTCAAAGGCATCGAGCCCCTCGAGGGGTGTGCCGACATAATTCTCATCGGGGTCAAGCTCGGTGAGTGCCTTAGTAAAGCTCTTGCCTGTTATTCCGTAAAGTTCCTTTTCAAGTCTGATGTTTTCAAAATTCATAGTTTTCTTCCTTTCGTTAGTTGAAATCATTGGTTTTATACTTTTCGTTTGCTTCCCTCAAAGCCTCGGTCCGGGGCTTTGTGGGCTTTGTGAGGGCAGCGCTCAGGGTCTTTTCAAGCTTTATCAGCTCAGCGACCGAGAGCTTATCTATAAGCGCCTTACAGCAGACAGCGCTGCTGCCGGACAGCTCATAGAGTGCGCCCACACGGGCTTTTAAGAGGGTGAGCATATCGTAATGCTCGTTTTGCAGCTGCTTATCCTGCGGCGGGACGGAGGTGGGCGTTTCATCGCCGCCGAAGGTCTTTTTAACGCCTGCGTTTATCTGGGCAGGCACTGCCACGAACGACCACTCGTAGGCATCACGGGGGTCATGCAGCACATGGGCGCAGACCCTTTCGCCGTATGAGCGCCCCTTGATATGCGAGCAGGGGTTTTTATAGACATCGCACCCGCAGACCGAGCAGAGTTTCTTTGAGACAGAACAGCTTATACTTACCTCCTTTTTGATGCCTGCGTCTATCTCGTCTATCAGGGCGATATTCCTATCCGTCCTGACCATATACGCCCTTGCTGCGAGGCAGACATAATCTTCACCGTATGAAGTGCGTCTGCCCTCGGGGCGGTCGATGAAGGTATCGAATATACGGGCGGTCTGGGCTGTACCCTTAGGGTCATGGTCGAAGATGCCTGTTTTGCCCACGAAGAGGTCACGGAGCTTTTCAAGGGCGCTGACGTCAAAGCGCTCGCCGTCACGGTCGGTCTCATTATCGCACAGCACAAGGGGGAATGCGTAGACACGCTCTTTGGTGACGGGCTTACGGGTGAAGCGGTTTATCTTCTCCATAACATCGTCTGTGAGTTCAAACTCATAGCTTTTCATCATATCTCTCCTTTCTCGTTATTTAGTCTTTGCTGTATCTCATCAGCCTGGCAGTTATAAAGTCTTGCACGGGCAAGGGCTTCCTCGTCCTGGAGGTTGATATTTGCCCATACGATATCCACCTCGTCACACTCGCCTGCAAGGGTGAGGAATGCCCTGCAAACACGCACAAGCACGGGGGTGAGCAGGCGGCGGTAATACTCAAGCTCGCTTGTAAGTATATCTGCCTGCTGAGAAGCCATACGCTCGGTGGACGACCAGTTAAGACCGAGGAGGAAGGGCGGGATAGAGAGCTTACTTATTATCTGCTCTATCAGCTGGCGGACGGGGATATTGGTATCAATAAGCCCGCTTTCGGCACCTATGACCTTGATATCCACATCGCCCACGGCTATGAAATCCTTCATAACGCCGTTTTTGGCTGACTGCATACCCTCAGTCCACTGGGCAGCCATAGTTTTAGCACGCTGGGCGGCGAACTGGGCATCGTTATCGTTCGAGGGCTTATAGGTAACGGCGTAGCGGAGGTTGCCCGCACGGTCAAAGTTATTGCCGACACAGGAATAGATAGTCGTCAGAATATCGGCAAACACCGGCAGCCCCCGAAGAAGCGAGCGCCCCGAGGGGCATTTGGGCGTAGGGTTAAGGGCGGTATAGAGTATACGGTCGGCGTTTTTAAAATCGACGGTCTTTTTAGCGCCCGCAAAGCGGAAGACCGGCTCGCCCGTTCTTTTATCGGGCATGACCTCGAAAAGCTCGGGGTCACACACAAAAAGTGAGGACAGGCAGCCCGTATCGGGGTCAACGGTATACTCGGCGATACTTTTACCGAAGGTGAGCAGGGTATCTAAGTACATATCGGCAAAGGTCTGGAGCGACCTGCCCGAGATGCCCACGGGGACGTTCATGACAAAGTCATCAAGGGCTGACTGGGCGCTTTTGGTTTTACAAATCACCTTAAAATCGCCCGTTAAGCGGACTATTTTTGAGATACAGGCATCAATTACCGGCACGCTGTCACGCAGCGCCTGGTAGAGCCCGCTTTCAAGGGCAGGGGCTGAGCAGGTGACACGAAAGCCGTTTTTGAGCATTCCCCCGCCCGTACAAAAGCCCGTTTCGGGCGGGGAGTGTTTTGGGGGTCTGAATGGGTTCATTGGCATTTTCCTTTCTTTTTAGATATAAGATGTTTGAAATAAGGGGGTAAGAGGAAGCTATCTTTCCAGCGCCATAACAAAGAAGCTGTCGGGGCGGGGGCGGAGATATTCGGAGACGAAGTAGCGGATATCGTCCATAGCGTGGTCGTTCTCCTTCAGGGGTGCGTCCTTGCCTGTGCCGTCCCAGCGGTAGAGGGTGAATTCACGCAGGGAATCGGTGCAGCTATCATGAAAGCGTATGCTGCCCGAGAGCAGAGCGTCTGACACCCTGCCGATGCCTGCAAGCACATCGTTTTTCGCAGTTGTTACTTTATAGCGTTTATGCCGCCGTATGCATTCGATAAACGATGATGCCGAAGGATCGACTATCACCCGCTCAACATCACGCCCGGCGCACAGCCGCTCGAGGGCTGCATAGTGCTCCTCATCGGTGCGGCGGGCACCCTCACGCTTTGAATCGTAGTAATACTCCCCCACCCTGTACCACACCCCGCCGCTCTCGCCCCAAAGCCCCATACTGGTGGGGTTTACAGTGCCGTAGTCACAGCTGACGGCAAAGCGTGTCATATCTTTTGGCAGCGAAGAGGTGACAAGGCGTGAGCGGTCAAACATGGGGTAGACGAGCCCCTCTGCCGACACCCACCTGCCAAGCACGAAGCGCTCATAGAACACGCCGCTGTAAAGCCTGTGGTAGCGCTCCTTGATATAGGGCAGGAGTGAGGGGTTATCATCAAGGGTGAGGGTCAGGTAGAGGAGGTTCTTCTCACGCTTTTTATCTATCCACTCACGCTTGAGCCAGTGATAGCAGCTGTCGGGGTTACAGTTTATCCAGAGCTTTGAGCCGGGGACAGAGCAGCGGGCAAATGCCTGCTCGACAAAGCTGCGAGGCATAAGGGCTGCCTCATCGAGCAGCACCCCTGCAAGGGTCATGCCCTGGATAAGAGAGGCTGACGACTCGTCCTTACCGCCGAAGAGGTAGTAACGGTTTTTACGCAGCCCCTTTGACACATCGAAGTAGCTCTTTGACACCTTGATATCTACCGAATAGCCGAGCTTCCTTGCAAACTCCACGAGGGGGTCGACCACATTGCGGCGAAGCGAGGTGACGGTCTTACCGCAGAGGGCGAAGTATCTATTATCAAAGCTGCTCATCGACCAGACGAGGAATGACTGGGACATAGCCGTCGTCTTACCGCTGCGCACAGAGCCGTCGCAGAGGATAGCGTCATGCTTTGAGAGGGTCTTATCACGCCACCAGTTAAGTATCAGCTTTTGCTTTTTAGAGTAGATGACCTTACGTCTGCTCATCTGCATCATCACCCTCCTGCGATATTGCCTGCTCGAAGGCGATGGCGAATACATTCCCCGATTCGATATTTCGTATACGCTCATCGAGCTCTACGAGCTGGTCGATAGCCTTTAATCTATCAAAGAACTTTATCTCGACACCGCCGCCCTTGACACGCTTTATCTCGGAGACACAGAAGAGATCTGCGCCGTCAAAGCGGGAGAAGTTCTCTTCATCGTCCGAGAGGGCAAGCTCGGCTGCGTCGTTGACACGCCCGAAAGCAAGCCGCTCGAGCCCCTCTCTTGCACGCAGGAGGGTCATTTCACGGGTCTTATAGTATTTTGCAAGGCGCTTTTGCACCCTGCGGGAGAGGGAGAGTTTGATACCTAAACTCTCCTCTATCCCCGCCCGGCGTGCTGCCTCTCTTGGCGAGCAGCAGGAGAAGAGTTCGAGGCAGAAGCGTTCGACGGTCTCGGGGGGGAGGGATTTTTTATGGGTTAGTAGCATTGGGGGGACTCCTTTCTTTTTTAGGTAACAGGTTACAGGTAACAGGTAACAGGTGAGGTGTCCTGCTTCGCAGGACGGGACCCAAAAATGTTGGGGGCGGATATCCGAAGGGGTGTGGGTGGTTGCCGCTCTGCGGTTGATTTTTACGGCGGGGTATGGTATAATTTGAGGGTAAGGGGCGGCGTTTGGCTGCTCTGCAAGCACATATTAAGGAGCGGTTGATATGAAAAACGGAGTTACACCGGACCCTGATGCTATACACCCGATAGCGGGGTACGACAAAGAAATATACATCAAGCCCACGATCAAGAACCCAAACATCATAGTCGGTGAGTTTTCATACATTGCAGATGATGACTTTGAAAGGCACGTTGCACATCTTTACGAATGGAACGGCGACAGGCTGATAATAGGAAAGTTCTGTCAGATAGCGGCGGGCGTTGAGTTTGTGATGAACGGCGCTAATCATCAGATGAATGCTGTCACGACCTTTCCTTTCTACACATTAGAGGGGTGGGATATGCAGCCGCCTGCGATGAGCGATATGCCCTTAAAGGGTGACACCGTTATCGGCAACGATGTATGGATAGGTCAGAATGCTGTAATTCTGCCGGGGGTACACATCGGCAACGGCGCTATCATCGGGGCTGACAGTGTTGTAGGAAGTGATGTTGAGCCTTACACTATCGCTGCGGGCAACCCCGCAAAGCCGCTGCGCAAGCGTTTTGACGATGAAATGATAAGTCTGCTTGAAGAGTTCAGGTGGTGGGACAAGAGCGTTGAGGAGATAAATGCACTGATACCCATACTGACCTGCGGCGACACGGAGAAAGTAAGGGCGGAGATAAAGGAGAGGCTTGCTCATAGTGGGTAAGGGATAGTTTTTAAAAGCTGTGGAGCGGATAGGCTTTACGGCTTTATTATTCGTTATTCACTATTCACTTTTCACTATTCATTACTTCTCCTTTCACTAATAGGGCAAAAAGGGGCAAAAGTTGCATATTCTGATGCAACATTTGAGAATCAAATTTTCAAAAACGTGATTTTTTGTAGGGCTGCACAAATGGGATATGCAACAAACCGACAGAATGACGGAAGATTTTACATATTCTGACATTTAGCTTGAAATCTTAACGAAAACGTTTTCGTGATATTTATTGAATATGCCATAAAATGCCGAAAGGTTATGTGAACTTTTAATAAATTTATTACTTGAATGCGGTTTTTGCTTGCTTTTTTTGGCGATTTAGGGTATAATATTAGAGTGTGGTAGTATGCAAAAAGGCATTTTTTGCATATATTTACCGCAAAACCGCTCTTTTTGACCGTGGCAAAAACGGCAAAGAGCGTGTATAATAATAATGAAGCAATGCCGCAGTGCGGCTTAGTAAACAGGAGGTTTTTATATGGCAAAAACAGCAAGCAAGACTATTTCGGCAAAGGAGCTCAAGGAGCAGTTTGTCGATGTTTTGCATAACGACTATCAGACCACGCCCGAGGAGGCTTCTGACAAGCAGGTATACGGTGCGCTGGCAAGCATAGTTGTCAAGATACTTAAAGACAAGAGGCGCAGGTTCACCGTTGCTACCCACTCGGCAGGCAAGAAGAAGGTATACTACCTTTCAATGGAGTTCCTTATGGGGCGCTCGCTCAAAACAAGCCTTTACAACTTAGAGATGATAGACGAGGCAACTCAGGTGCTCAAAGACTTCGGCATATCAATAAACTCGATATACGAGCAGGAGCCTGATGCAGGTCTCGGCAACGGCGGTCTCGGCAGACTTGCTGCCTGCTATCTTGACGGATTGGCAGCTACCGGCTATCACGCAACAGGTTACTCTATCTGCTACGAATACGGCATATTCAAGCAGAAGCTCGAAGAGGGCTGGCAGACTGAGCTTCCCGACAACTGGCTGCCCGGCGGCTCATCATGGCTGAGAGCTTACCCCGACAAGGCTATAGAAGTACACTTTGACGGCGAATTAAAGGAATACTGGGACAACCAGTATCACTGCGTAACACACGAGAACTACACAACAGTTCTTGCTATACCGTATGATATGTATGTATCTGGCTACGACAGCAAGGCTGTATCAAAGCTGAGGCTCTGGAAGGCTGACGTTGCCAGCTTTGATATGCCCATGTTCAATCAGGGCGATTACTCAAAGGCACTTGGCCGCAACATCATGTCGCAGGCTATAACAAAGGTGCTCTACCCCAACGACAATCACCAGGAAGGCAAGAGCTTAAGGCTCAGGCAGCAGTATTTCATGTGCGCTGCATCTATCGGCGACATTGTAAACCAGCACATGAACACCTACGGCACCCTTGACAACCTTCATGAAAAAGTAGCTATTCACATCAACGACACCCACCCCACCCTTGCAATACCCGAGCTTATGAGGATACTGCTCGACGACTGCGGCTATTCCTGGGACAAGGCATGGCATATAGTTCAGAACACCTTTGCATACACAAACCACACAGTAATGCCCGAGGCGCTTGAAAAGTGGGACTGCAACCTGTTAAAGAGCGTAACGCCCAGAATATTCTCGATAATAGTTGAGATAAACGAGCGCTACTGCAAGGATCTGTGGGAGAGATACCACGACGAGCCGAAGGTATCGCATATGTCGATAATTGAGAACAATATGTGCAAGATGGCGACTCTCTGCGTACACGCCTGCCACAGCGTAAACGGCGTTGCGAAGATACACTCGGAGATAATCAAGCACGAGACTTTCAAGGACGAGTATCTTGACACGCCCACAAAGTTCAAGAACGTTACTAACGGCATTGCATACAGGCGCTGGTTACAGCAGTCAAACCTAGGGCTGACCGAACTTCTCAAGGAGAAGATAGGCAAGGGCTTCTTAAAGGACGCAAGCGAGCTGTCGAAGTTCTCGCTGTTTGCTGAGGACAAGGAAGTTCTCGAAAGGCTTGCAGCCATAAAGAAAGAGAACAAGGAGAAGTTTGCAAAGTACGTCAAGAACGAATACGGCAACATACTTAACACCGACTCGATATTCGACGTACAGGTAAAGAGGCTTCACGAATACAAGAGGCAGCAGCTCAATGCTCTGAACATCATAGCTGAATACAACTACCTCAAAGAGAACCCGAATGCTGACTTTGTGCCCAAGACATACATCTTTGCGGCAAAGGCTGCACCCGGCTACTACATGGCAAAGCAGATAATCAAGCTGATATGGAACATCTCGGAAGAGCTGAAGAAGGACAAGAAGCTCTCTGAGAAGCTCAATGTTATATTCCTTGAAAACTACTGTGTATCCCTCTCTGAGAGGCTGATGCCTGCGGCTGAGATATCTGAGCAGATATCGCTTGCAGGTACTGAGGCATCGGGCACGGGCAACATGAAGCTGATGATAAACGGCGCTATCACCCTCGGCACGCTTGACGGCGCTAACGTTGAGATACACGAGCAGGTAGGCGATGACAACATAGTTATCTTCGGCATGAACGTTGACGAGGTAGCACAGGCCAAGCCCCACTACAACCCGATGAACGTATACAATCAGAATCAGGTTGTAAGAGCTGCCATTGACACAATGACAAGAGGCATAAACGGTCAGCAGTTCAATGAGATAGCAACATCTCTGAAAACCAAGGATCCCTACATGGCTCTCGCTGACTTTGATTCATACCAGAAGGCACAGGCTTTCGCAAGCGAGGCTTACAAGGACGTTCTGCGCTGGAACAAGATGAGCCTTTACAACATCTCGGGCGCCGGCATCTTCTCAGCAGACAGGGCTGTTGAGGACTATGCAAGAGAGATATGGTGTCTTAGCAAATAGAGATAATAAATCAGAAGTAAGAGGTAAGATGCCGCTGCGTCTTACCTCTTTTGGCGTATTTTCGGCACTTTACAGGCACTCTACCATAGGTTGAGCGGTCTATCCTAAGTAGTTTTTCATAGATTTTCCCTTATTCAACCAACAGTTCGTGGACTTCCCTGCACGGGTGTGGTATGATGAGGACAAGGTCAAGGGTGCACGACCATTATATGTCAGACACGCAGTCAGATTTTTTGTCAGGTTGTGCAGAAAGCTCGCCGGCATACTACCGTATGACAAGAGATTTCTGTGCAAGATGGCGGAAAATATGCAAGTGTATGGCATATAAAGGCAAAGCCGGTGGTCGTGTAGCCTTGACCTACGCAAAGGAGGTAAGCATTATGGATCAGGTAAAGATAGGCAAATTCATTGCAGCTTGCAGAAAGGAAAAGGGCTTGACCCAGGCGCAGCTTGCAGAGCGCTTAGGGATAAGCGACAGAGCCGTATCAAAATGGGAGACAGGCAAGAGTATGCCCGACTCGTCCATTATGCTGGAGCTTTGCGAGATCATAGGCATAACAGTAAACGACTTACTTACAGGGAGGAAAACTACTATGGAGAACTACAAGGAATTAGCAGAGAAAAATCTTTTAATGATGAGGCAGAGCGAGGAGCGAAGCAACAGGACTTTACTCAGGCTCGAGGTAGTTATAGGTCTTATATCGGGGCTTACGTTGGTTCTCTGCATCATGGCGGCGGCGCTTGCGAATGTAGACGACACGTGGATCGCGATACTGATATCTTTCGGCGGCATACAGTTTTTAGTAGCGGCGATGTTCTGCTTCTACATTGAGAAAGCTGCGGGCTACTACGAATGCGCAGAGTGCGGTCATCGCTACGAGCCCGATTTCATTCCCTCGATGTTTGCACCCCACATGGGGAGAACTAAGAGAATGAAATGCCCCAAGTGCGGGAAGAAGAGCTGGCAGAGGAAGGTGCTGGTGAGGGAAGAAGAAACTGAATAAACAAATAACCCGGCAGGCTGTGGAAAGTCTGCCGGGTTTTGTTGTAAGAGGGATTGGAAGTTGTGGGGGGGACAAAAACACAAGAAGGTTTTTTGTCAAACTTTTTTCCTCAAAAAAAGTTTGCGGGGACGGGGGCAGAGCCCCAGCAGGGCTTGGGACAGAGTCCCAAC
>JAFYET010000268.1 GCA_017544125.1 Ruminococcus sp.
AGGTGATAATACTTTCTGCCGCTTCTGTTATCTTTTTCAAAGCGTGAGCCGGGTGCAACATAGACTTCACAACCGATAATCGGCTTTATGCCCTGTGCGATACATTCATCATAGAACTCAACAGCGCCGAACATATTGCCGTGGTCGGTCATAGCAACAGCCTTCTGACCGATGCTTTTTACATGAGAAATAAGCTTCCCGATACGGCAGGCACCGTCGAGAAGCGAATACTCTGTATGAAGATGCAGATGTACAAAATCCCTCATGTTATTCTCCTTATTGCTCTTTACATTTGTCCCTTGTTCTTTCTTATCTCCTGCGCAAGTGCTGATATTTTCTGAAAGCGGTGGTTCACACCCGAGCGTGATATTGCTGGGGTCACAAGCTCACCGAGCTGAGAAAGATTAAGGTCAGGGTTTTCATAGCGAAGAAGTGCTATCTCTCTCAGGCTGTCAGATAGCGCTGAAAGACCTACCGTGCTGTCTATAAGCTCTATATCGCTTATCTGCCTTTCAGAAGCACGCAGGGCTTTTTCGATATTTGCGTTGTCACAGTTTACCGCTCTGTTTATCTTATTGCGCATATCCTTTTCTATCTTTACGTTCATAAGTTCTATCGAGCCGTTCGATGCGCCCATGAGGGTGAGCATATCAATTATATTCTCACTCTCTTTAAGATAAACAATATTTGACTGCCCCCGCTCGGTATGCTTGCAGAGAATACCGTATCTGTCTATAAGCAGAAAGCCCAGATCGTTGCAAAGCTCCAGCGTAGGCACAACAAATTCAAGGTGATATTTTTTCATAGGGTTATTCACACTGCCGCAAGCAAGAAATGCCCCTGCTATAACATAGGGGCACAGATTATCCTTGGGCAGGCAATCCTCAGCAAGACATCTGCTCGAATCTGTCTGCATATAGATAAGAAGCTCAATACGCTCAGCTTCACCGCAGACACTTGTAGTAAAAAGTGTCTGCTCGCCACGCTTTGAGCTTTTTTCAACGCTAACAGAGCCCTCACCGCAGATGCGCTCAACATTGCTCACAAAAAAATCCTTAACGAGCTCATTCTCTGTCAGCAGCATTATTCGCTTTTCATCAAGGGCATTGGCAAAGGTAAGAATACCTAAAAGAACGGCATCAGCCTTATCTCTTGAATTTATGCCCGAGATTATCTCTTCCTTTATCTTGTAGGAAAATGAGTGCAAACACTATCACTCCTTAATGCTTTTCAATATCACGGTGGGTTATCCTTATTTTACCGAGCTTGCTTTCAAGGTATCTGCCCACCGCCTCGGCATAGGTGACGCTTCTATGTTTGCCGCCCGTACAACCGAAAGCTATTATAAGCTGGCTCTTGCCCTCTCTTTTGTAAAGAGGGATAAGAAAATCAAGCAGATCCTCGAGCTTATTAAGAAGCTCCTTCGCCTCATCAAAGCTGAGCACATAGTCATAGACCTCTTTGTTAAGCCCTGTTTTCTCCTTAAGCTCGGGTATGTAAAAGGGGTTAGGCAGGCATCTTACGTCAAATACAAGATCCGCCTCATTCATCGTGCCATACTTAAACCCGAACGAGCAGACATCTACCCTTAAGAAATCTTCGCCCGATTCAAGAAAAAGTGAATATACCCTCTCCTTGAACTTTGAAGTTGAGGTAAGCGAGGTGTCTATATAAAAATCAGCCTGCTCCTTTATTGGTATAAGCATTTTGCGCTCGGTGGATATAGCTTTTTTGATATTGCCGTTTGTGATCTCATCAAGAGGGTGTTTGCGCCTTGTTTCCTTGTATCTTCTGACAATAACATCATCGGAAGAGTCAAGGAACAGCACCTTGATATCCTCATTCTCGGCTCTCAGCTGACTTATAGTTTCATCGAGCTTTAAGAAGAAATCACCGCCTCTGATATCTGCAACAAACGCCACCTTTTCGAGCTTGCTGCCGGCTTTAGCGCTTATCTCGGCAAACTTGCCGATAAGCTCGGGGGGCATATTGTCTATGCAGTAGTAGCCTATATCCTCCAAAACATCAACGGCAGTGGATTTGCCGCTTCCTGAAAGACCGGTAACTATAACGAATTTCATTTATCTCAGTCCTCCCCTGCGGGTATAAGGCGCACCTCAGGCTCAAGCAGAAAGCCTGTCTTTTCCTGTACGATTTTCTGTACATCTTTTATGACCTGCATAATATCCTTTGCTGATGCGCCGCCCTTATTTATAACAAAGCCGCAGTGCTTCTCGGAAACGCAGGCACCGCCCACGCTATAGCCTCTGAGCCCGCTCTGCTCGATAAGTGCACCTGCAAACTGGTCTTTCGGGCGCTTGAATGTCGAGCCTGCTGAAGGGTACTCGATAGGCTGCTTGGCTTTTCTCTTACCCATAAGCTCATCCATTTTTGCCTTTATTTCACTTTTATCGCCCTTTGCAAGCCTGAATACAGCCGACACAACAAGGCTGCCGTTATCCATAAGCGCAGAATAGCGGTAAGAAAAGCGCATATCATCTGCCTTGACGGTTATCATTTCCCCATCGGGCGTTATGGCATCGGCACTTACAAACACATCTTTTACCTCGCCGCCGTAAGCGCCTGCATTCATAAATACAGCACCGCCCACATAGCCGGGAATGCCGTATGAAAATTCAAGACCTGTGAGTGAGTTTTCAAGTGCAAAATTGCAAACTCTTGTAAGGCTTGCACCTGCCTGTGCGCAGATAGTGGTATCATCAATGAGTGTTATTTTATTCATCATTTGCCCTACGTGCAGGATAACGCCCCTGTACCCCTCATCGGAGAAAAGCACATTCGAGCCGTTGCCGAGTACAAAATAACGTACACTATTTTCCTTTACAAAACGTATCAGCTCACAAAGCGCCTCACCAGAAGCGACCTCTATAAACACATCACACTCACCGCCCACACGGAATGTGCAGTGCGCCGAAAGCGGCTCACGCTCTCTTACCTCGCAGCCGTATTTGAGTGCAAGGGTAATTATATCAAAATACTTTTCATTCATCAAAGTAAAAACCTCTTACTGTTTATGTATTAAAAGCTGTCCCAGTTCTTGACCTTATCCTTAGTATCCATTTGCAGACCGAGATTGTCAAGAAGATCCTGCGCTGCATTATAGCCCATTTTCTTCTGCCTGTTGTTCATAGCAGCGACCTCGAGAATAACCGCAAGGTTACGTCCGGGCTTTATCGGTATGGTAAGGCTCGGTATCTTTACACCGAGAATGGTTGTGTATTCATTATCTATACCCATACGGTCGTATATCTTATCTTTCTCCCAAGGTTCAAGCTCAACGATAAGGTCGATCTTCTCTGTTACCTTAACAGAACCTATACCGAACAGACGGCGGATATTTATGATACCTATGCCCCTGAGTTCAAGGAAATGCCTGATATTATCAGGTGATGAGCCGACAAGTGATATTGAAGAAACACGCCTTATCTCGACCGCATCATCAGCAACGAGCCTGTGGCCTCTCTTTACCAGCTCGATAGCGGTTTCAGACTTACCAACGCCGCTCTCACCGACGATAAGCACACCCTCGCCGTAAACCTCAATAAGAACGCCGTGCCTTGTTATCCTCGGAGCAAGGCGCAGATTAAGGAATGCTATAAGTGCAGCTATAAATGTTGTGGTGCTCTCGGGGGTCCTTACTATCGGAATCTCATACACTTTAGCAAGCTCAACCATTTCGGGGTAAAGCTCATGACCACGGGCTACAACGAAAAGCGGTATCTTTGTCTTGAAAAGTGTTTCAATACGGGCTCTTCTTACCTCCTCATCAAGGGATGCAAGGTAAGCAAACTCCATATTGCCGCATATCTGTATACGCTCGGCATTAAAGTATTCATAAAAGCCCATAAGTTGCAAGCCGGGGCGGTTACAGTCGTTATCATACACGAGGATCTCTGAGATATCCTTGGGTGCATAGATGACCTCGAGTTTATGCTCCTCGACTATTTCTTTAACCGAAACACTGAAAATATCTGCCATTTTTCTTCCTCCCTTTATTGTATATTTATCAAGCCTTTATCAAGCATATTCTGTGCTGCTATCATTACTCCTGTTTTGCCTGTGGGGTAAGTAATACCGCCCTGAAGCCATACGGCATAGGGCTCTCTTATAGGTGCATCGGCCGAAAGCTCGATCGATGCGCCCATTGTGAATGCACCTGCTGCCATGATAACCTTGCTGTCATACCCCGGCATATCCCACGCCTCGGGAGTAACGTATGAATCAACGGGTGAGCCTTTCTGAATACCCTGACAAAATGCCACAAGGTTCTGCTCGTTTTCAAGCAGCACAGATGCAATTATATCTGTACGCTTTTCTGTACTTTTAGGAAGTGTGCCGAAGCCCAGCTTTTCAAACAGCCTGCACGCAAACACACTTGTTTTGAGTGCCGCAGCCACCACCTCTGGTGCAAAGAAAAGCCCCATAAGAATCTCTCTGTTCATAGAAAGCGTAGCACCTATCTCCCTGCCCATGCCTGTGCAGTAAAGACGGTCGGCGCATTTATTTACATACTCAGCCTTGCCGCAGATATAGCCGCCTGTTGAAGCTATGCCGCCGCCAAGATTCTTGATAAGCGAGCCGACTATAAGATCTGCCCCCACCGCAGTGGGCTCACGCTCCTCAACAAGCTCACCGTAGCAGTTATCGACCAGAACTATGATATCGGGGTTGCTGCTTCGTGCGGCTTTTATTATCTTCTCTATCGTATCAATATCATATGACGGGCGCAGCGAATAGCCCCTTGAACGCTGTATATGCGCAACTTTTGCGTTCTTTGCCTTCTGAGCTATCAGATCATAATCTGGCAGCCCCTGCTCGGTCAGCGGAGCTTCGTCATACAAAACGCCGAAGTCACGCAATGAGCCGTTGCCCTGCTGATAGCGAATACCTATGACCTCTTCAAGAGTATCATAAGGCTTACCCGTGCAGGCAAGCAGCGTATCACCCGGGCGCAGCACTCCGAAAAGCGCCGTTGAGATAGCGTGCGTGCCGTTTGCAAAGGTATGCCTTACAAGCGCATCTTCGCCGCCCAAGACCTGGGCATAGACCTTGTCTATCGTTTCACGCCCCATATCATCATAGCCGTAGCCGGTTGTTCCCTTAAGGCACACATCGCTCACACGGTTGTTTATAAATGCAGAAAGAACTTTCTGTCCGTTTTTTTGTGCTATTCTTTCTATCTCGTCAAAGCTCTGCGCACACTCATTCTCAGCCTGCTGTGCAAGTGCTTCTATACGGCTGTCAATATCAAAAAACTCACTCATCTATATCATTTTTCCTCTCTAATACCAGGTCTACGCCGATAGGCTCAAAGCCTATCTCGTTATAATATGATACTCTGTGGGGTCTTGCAAAGAGTATCACCTCAAAGCCGTCCTTGGATAAGCGCTCGCCTATCCAGTAAAGCAGCTTTCTTGCATGGAGCTTGCCACGCTCCTCGGGAACGGTCGCCACGTGCCCCACAAGCACTACCCTGTCGATTATATACTGTATAGTCGCAGTTGTATAATCCCCAAGCAGGAATGACTGGGCAAGCCCACGCCTTACCCTGTGCGACATATCTGTGAGCCAAAGCTCATAGCTGTTTGCAATTGCAGGAAAACTTGATGCAAGTATCTTATATACATCATTAAGCGAGGGAACATCATCAACATCGAGCTTAGGGCTGTCGCCCCTGGGCTTATAGCGAAACTGCGTTCTCTTATCCGTCTTATACTCGGGCAGCCCCTCTAAAAGTGCAGATATATATGCCTTTTCAAGCTCACATGAAAGCGGCTTGTTCATAGCTATGAACATTATAAGCTCGGCTATCTCATCGCCTGAAAGGGTACAATCTTCAAGAGTGGATGCAAGCATTGAAGAGTTGAAAAGAGCAATGATGCCAAGCTCCTTTTCATCATTCTTTATCAGAAAGAAACGGCAGAAATCATACTCACCGCCGTATGCCTGATAATGCGAGCGTATGCGCCTTGAATAGTGGTCATGCCGCATTTTGGGTATGAGAGAGTCAATAGAAGTTATCTGTGTTATCATAATTCAAATATCCTTTTTGAAAGCTCGCCTGCAAGGGCACGTACACTTTGCAAGTCGTTTTTGCTTATCACACACGATGGGCTGTGAAGATATCTGCACGGAACTGACAAAGCGCAGGTTCGCACACCGCCCCTTGACTTATGAATAGCACCGGCATCATTTCCGCCTGCTACCATAGTTTTTGTCTGTACCGGTATGCCCTTTTGAGCACCTATATCAAATGCGAGCTGATATAGCTCCTTGTCATACATTGTGCTTCTGTCCATAAACGACACTACTGCACCCTTATCAAGCTCGCACACACGCTTATCGTCACTGCTTGCAGGAATATCAGCAGCTGTGGTGGCTTCAAGTACGATAGCATAATCGGGGGCAACTGTATATGCAGCAGCAGTCGAGCCACGCAGCCCTATCTCCTCCTGAACCACAAAGGTGAAATACGTATCATATTCCACACCCTGCCTTATCATATCAAGCATGACGGCACAGCCAGCACGGTCGTCTATGGCTTTTGACTTTATCTTATCGCCCATAGTGATGAAGCTGTTATCAAAGCACACGCTGTCACCTAAAGAAACATATTTTTCCGCCTGCTCCTTACTGTCTGCACCGATGTCGATATACAGCTTATCAAAGGGCACAGCCTTTTCCTTTTCATCGCTCTCGAGGTGGTGGAGTGCCTTACCGCCCACAACGCCAACAATGCCGTTTTTGCCGATGCTGACACGCTTTCCGAAAACTATCCTCGGGTCAACACCGCCAACTGGGGCAAACTTGATAAGCCCTTTATCGGTGATATATGTAACTATAAAGCCCACCTCGTCCATATGGGCAGATATCATCAGCTTTTTATCGGGTGTCTTTATGCCCTTGCAAAAGGCAATGATATTTCCCAGCGGATCGATGCTGTATTCACACTTACCCTCTATCTGCGAGATTATATATTCTCGCACAGCACCCTCGTCACCCGAAATGCCGTTAAGCCCGCAGAGGGTCTCAAGCTCTGTAAGTATATCCATTATTCAAGCCCCCCGATAAACTCTGCAAGCAGCAAAGCTGTGTTATCTATATCATCTATATCAACTATCTCGGCAGGGGTGTGCATATACTTCTCGGGTATAGAAACAGTAACCGACCTGACACCGCCCTTTGAAACAGTTATCATATCGGCATTAGTGCCTGTCCTGCCGTTCATTATCTCAAGCTGGTAAGGTATGTTCTTTTCTTTAGCACAGCTGATAAGAGCATCTGAAAGCTCTCTTGAAAGCGAGGGCGATATGCCTATCATCGGGCCTTTTGAAAGCTCGCCGCATTCCTCTTTATCCTCACCCTGAGTGTATGCAAATGAAACATCGAAAGCTATCGCCATGTCGGGAGATATATCGAAAGCACCTGTCATTGCACCTACCCCATGTATCTCCTCTTTGGATGAAAGGAGCAGCACAACGTTGACACCAAGCTGCTTGTCCGCCAAGAGCTCAACTGTTTTGATAAGCACCGCAGCGCCTGAGCGGTCATCAAGCGCCTTGCCGCTGACACGGCTGCCTAACAGCCTTACAGGTGAATTGACAACACACGCCTTATCGCCAAGCGAGATGATGCTGCGTGCCTCCTCACCTGTCATGCCGATATCAATATAGATATCGCTCACCTCGGGGAGCTTTTTGTTATCATCTTCAAGGTGCGGGGGTGTAGATGTGATAACACCCCTGACCTGCTGTTTGCCAAAAACAGTGACCTCGCTTGCAAGCAGCATACGCCTGTCAATCCCTCCGACAGGTGCGACTTTTAAAAAGCCGTCATCGGTTATATATGTAACAACAAAGCCTATCTCGTCTATGTGTGCATCGAGAAGTATCGTCTTTTTGCTTTCATCATAGCCCGATCGGCGGAAAACGGCATTGCCCGTCTTTTTATCAAAAGTCCCCTCACCGTATGGAGCTAAAATCTTAAGCGCTGCCTCTGCTGCCTCCTGCTCATCGCCGGAAACGCCGAAAGAAGGGCAGAGCTTACAAAGAATATCAAAAGTTTCCATTATGTTATGTTCCTTATAATTCATTTACGAGCTGCTTGAAGTGACAGCCACGCTCCTCAAACATTCTGTACATATCAAAGCTCGCACACGCAGGCGAGAGTGAAACGATATCCCCGCTCTGAGCGAGCTTGTGCGCTGTCTCGACAGCTTCTTTCATATCATTAACTATAACTATGCGGGGGTTGCCCTCTTTGTAAAGCGATGAGCTCATAACAGCTTCTTTTATCTTTTCCTTGGTCTGACCCATAAGAATGAGCAGCTTGCACTTCTGGCATATCTCATCAGCCATAGGCTCAAAGGAAATGCCCTTGTCAGAGCCACCCTGGATAAGTATTAGCTTCTGCTCAAAGCTTCTCAGCCCTGCCAGAACTCTTGTGGGGCTTGATGCGATCGAATCGTTATAATACTTAACGCCGTCAAGCTCTCTTACAAACTCTATCCTGTGCTCGACACCGCCGAATTCCTTAGCCACCTTAGCCACTGTCTCGGGCTTGACATCGCCGTAAGTCATAGCAATAGCCGTAAGGAAGTTCTCGACATTGTGCATACCGGGTATGCGTATATCCTTCATATTTACATATTCTGTAACTTCGCCGTAATAGTTATAGCAAAGCATTCCGTCTTCACGCAGGAAAGAGCCACACTCGGGCTTGTCATAGCGGCTGAAATAGCTGAGCCTGCCTCTTACAAGCGGTGCTAAGTCCTTTGTTGTCTGGTTATCATATGAAAGAACAGTCCTCGAAAAAGCATTCTGATGCCTGAGTATATTAGTCTTTGCCTCAATATACTCCTCCATAGTGCCATGAACGTTAAGGTGGTTGGGGGTAATATTTGTGATGCCCGCAACATCGGGCGATTCACGCATTGATATTAGCTGGAAGCTCGAAAGCTCTACAACAGCCACATCGGTATCGGAGATAGTCTCAACTATCGGCAGAAGCGCCTTGCCTATATTAC
>JAFYET010000269.1 GCA_017544125.1 Ruminococcus sp.
AAGCAATACAACATTTGCAAAACACTTGACAAGTATTCCTATGAAATATACATATGTCACTTTATGTTTTTAGCAGGTGTTCTATCTATGCGTGATCTGTCATCTATTATAGCAATAAACATTATTCTAGCAATTATGGCAACTATATGCTATGCGATCATACTCAACAGAATTTCAAGGTATATACTAAACTGCCTTCACAAGTAACCTCCGCTTAAATAAACAGCCTGTATTTTCCATTTTCCGGAGCTCAGGATAATGCAGGCAAAAGATGCTCCGATAGAGATCAAAAATGCAAAAAAGCTGATAACCGCCGAGGAAGTAGAGAAGGAAAAGGAGAATTACTACGGCCTCGGCAAGCTCAAGAATGAGGAAAAAATCGGCGGCAAGTTTAAGGAGCAGCATGAGATCAGAGGAGATCTGCCGACCTTTGATGACCTTATCGATGAAGAAAAGATAGCACAGCGCAGGCAGAAGGAAGAACAGAAGAGGCTCAGGCAGGAACAGAAGAGGATACAGCAAAGGATCGAGCAGGAAGAGCAGCTTGAACAGCAGAGATTACAGCTTGAACAGCAGGAGGCACAAAAAGTAAGTACAGCCATAATGAACAAGCTGCGTAATTATAAAACGGATATAAATACAGCACCCGCTTTCTATCAGCGCGGGCATCAGGATTCGAACGAGATAAGCATACTTAAAGAAAAGGCTGCCGCAGTTATCACTACAGTAAACAATGCACAGGATACACATGATAACCTTATGGAGAACGAGCTGTTCAAAAGGCAGCTTTTTGAGGCATATACTGCTGCTGAGGCATACAAAAGGGCAAAGCGCGTTGAGGCTAAAAAAGGCCCTTATGACAAGAGCTATATTCCCGGCTCAAACATGGGACAGGCAAGATGGAGGGCTGCCGATACCATTATTGACCTTGCAAAGACATACATAGGCGATACTATCGCAGAGTATGAGACCTTAAAGGAAAAAATGAATGTAACTAACGAAACCAAGCCCGAAAACACTGTGGTACAGCAGAAGATAAACAAGGAATATGATAAGGTAAAGCAGGATATACTTAAGATCAATGTTCGTGACAGCAGAAAATCATTCATAAATGACGATGAAAAAGAAAAAGCAAGCGATAACAAGACATTGGTAGACAAAACAGCAGCTGTATTGGCGTTACACATGGTAAACAGCCTTTATCAGACAAATGCTCAGGCAGGCGTTATAGATGATTTTGATAAGGAAGAATTTTCAAATAATGTGTTATTCGCAAAGGGTGATATACAGAGCCGTGACGACTTTAAGCGCATGATGGATACAAATACCCCCGATGAAATAATCACAGCAGCCACAACAAACGGCGGCAAGCCGCTTATTGACAAGCTCGCAGCCGCTAAAAAGGCACTCGTAGCAGAGGCACAGCTCGCAGATGCCAACAAGGCAGACAAGAATGGTCTTGAAAATGCCAACGAGATCAATAATAACAACAGCAATATCATCAAAGATGCTGCAAAGAATAGTTAAAGATTTATAACAAAAAGGCGATCTCTACAAAGAGGTCGCTTTTTTGTTTACTTTCCCTCCTGTTCGTGATCGGCAGTAATATGTTTTTGCGCCAAACCCCTTATATGTACACAGATCTTGCTAAAGCCAAAAAAAAATAAGACCCGTCTGCACCCAAAGGCTTTGTCACAGGGTATTACTAGTAGAAATAATAATATCAGGAGGTAATGATCATGCCGCTAAAAACCGAAGCGCAGATAAGAGCAGAGATCTCTGCGAAAATGAAAAGACTTTTTGACCTTGGCGATACAGTAGGTATGGCCGATCTGTTTGAGGAGGTATTTGAAAAGTACCTTCCCACAGAAAAAAGCGAAAATTCAAATGACATTGAGGCAAGAGCCTTAAAGGATGAATTTGCAAAGCTGCTAAGGACGCAGGACAAGAAAAAAGGCGCCAAACTGACCTTAGACCTCAGAGACGAGCTTGCAAAAAGAAAGATCAAGCATATTATTGAAGCCGCTCCTGTACTGGATGATTTTGAGGATAAGATCAAAAACCATGAGATCCCCGAAGCCGAAGCGTATGTCGATGACCCGAAAGCCGTTAAAAAGCTCGCCATAATAGCAACGTTAGGCTCCAAGAGCTTTAATATGGTAAAGGTCGATGAATCAGCAAGCTCAATTGTGGCAAACGCTATACGTGACGTTGACATCGACGAAGACGGTGAATTGATAAACTCCGGGTTTAGTGATGCATATGAAGATGAGCTTGCGTCAAGGCAAAGTCTTGAGGATGTCACTAATAAGGTATGGAACGACAGCGGTCTGCCGCCTGAGCAGATAGACAGGATACGCAGCGATCTTGACAGGAACGTAGTCGATCCCATAAGCTACTATGATTTCTACTTTAACGATTACTATGTTGACGGCTCGCCTGTATTCAAGACAGTTTCCGAAGAATCGACACGCTACCTTAACTATGAAAACGAGAGATTTGAAAAGCGTATCAGCGATATCGAAAACCAGGTCAAAAATGAAGCTGCGAGCAAGGCAGAGAATGACACATACATAGAATACTTTGAAACCACGCAGAAGCTTTCACAGATCCTCAAACTACAGAAGGATCTTGTAATACCTATGCGTATATCAATGATAGGTAACGAGCAGCAGAAAAAAAGAGCAGAAAAGCTGCTTTATGACCCGATAAGTGAGCTTATAAATGCTGATGAAGTAAGAAAA
>JAFYET010000270.1 GCA_017544125.1 Ruminococcus sp.
ACCCACAATTTCCAGTTTACACGAATAACACCCCCGAAGGATAATACAATTATCCCGGGGGTGTTTTTTTGAAAGGACAGAGCTTTTATAAAGGGTCGGCGATACTTTTATTCATGGTGGCGGTGACAAAGGTCATGGGGCTTGCGTATAAGCTCATGCTGACTAATCTCTTAGGCGGCACGGGCATGGCGTGCTATCAGAGCGTGTATGCGGCATTTACGCCCGTATATGCTATAGCTATAGGCGGCATACCCTCGGCTGTGGCTATCATGACAGCCGAGAACTTCGCCCTTGAAAGATACAAAAACGCCCGCAAAATTCGGCGCACGGCTCTGCTTTTCTTTACGCTAACGGGGCTGGCGGCAAGCATTATAATAGCGCTCTGCTCGGGGGTCATATCAAAAGCCCTGACAGGATCAGACAGAATGACGGCAGGGCTTGCGGCGGTATCGCCCACGGTGGTGCTTTGCTGCGTGATATCCGTTTACAGAGGCTATCACGAGGGGCTTTGCGATATGGTGCCTACGGCAGTTTCTGAGATAACCGAAACGCTCTTCAAGCTCATACTTGGGCTCGCATTTGCATATATCGCCTACAGGCACACAAAGGGCATATATTCCACACCCGATGCCTTATCGCTGACAGCGGCGGCTTCTATCTTCGGGGTGAGTATGTCATCACTGTTTGCCTGCATATATCTCATACTAAGGCTTAGAATAAAGGGCGACGGCATAAGCCCCCGTCAGCTGCAAAAAGACAGCTGCACCGACAGCAGAAAGCACATAATAAAAGAGCTTATGCACTACGCCTTCCCTATCGCTATGACGGCAGCTATATCAACGCTGATAAATACCATTGACCTGCTGACCGTGCCGCCGATGCTTAGATACCTGCAGGAGCGGGGCATGATCAATATGAATATGCTCAAAGGCTCGGGCGTGGCGGCAAAGGACACGGCCGATTTCATCTACGGCTCATACACAGCCCTTGCGCTCACCGTCACGGGGATAATACCCGGCTTTACAGCCATGCTCGGCAAGCCCGCCCTGCCTGCCGTTTCAAAAGCAAAGGCAACAGGCGACAAGGCAGCCCTCAAAAAGGGCATAGACGACATCGCCCTGCTATCATCTCTCATCGCCTTTCCTGCATCATTCGGGCTTGCGGTGTTTCCAAAAGAAGTGCTGGGCTTTCTGTTCCCGTCACGAGGGTATGAGGTGGCTGTTTCGGCTGAACCCTTTGCGGTACTCTCGGCAGGGCTGGTGTTTGGGTGTATGCTGCCGCCGGTGTTTGCGCTTTTGCAGGCAGCAGGCAGACCGAGGTCGTGTGTGCGTATAATGCTCATATCCTGCGCTGTAAAGCTAACAGGCAACCTGACCCTTATGCTCATTCCCGGGCTTGGTGTGACTGGGGCAGCTGTATCACTTGTGCTTGCTGACATGGCGGCGCTGTTTATCGCTGTATACATACTCAGAGGCTGCACAGGAGTAAGAACTGACATTAAGCGCTGCATACTCTCCCCCGCATTTGCGGCAGTTTTATGCGCAGCAGGGGCAAGGCTCTGCTATGACAGGCTTTTTGGGGCGTTTAGCGGCGGCGGGGCAAGGATAATACTGTTAATTTCTGTAATAACAGGTGGCATA
>JAFYET010000271.1 GCA_017544125.1 Ruminococcus sp.
TATTCTTGCGCTAAATGCTTCCATCGAAGCTGCAAGAGCAGGAGACGCAGGTCGTGGCTTTGCTGTCGTTGCTGATGAGGTAGTTGATCTTGCGAATAAATCCTCTCAGGCGGCTCAGGATTCGGCAGACCTTATATCCCAGACGCTCAGCGCTGTTAACAGGGGCTTCAAGGCTGCCAATGAGAGTGCTTCAAGAATGACAGAGGTTAGGGAAATGTCTGAAAAGGTCAGCGAGCTTGTTACCGATATAGCTCAGACCTCAAACGACCAGGCGCTTGCTATCTCTCAGACAACAGCAGGTATCGAGCAGATATCCGAGGTCGTTGCGCAGAACTCTGTAACGGCTATACATACAGCTACCTCATGCGAACAGCTTACTGTTCAGGCTAACTCGCTGCGTGAGAAGGTAAGCAGACTTAAAGTATGATAATGAAAGGTTTTGAACATATGTCAAAGACTATAACCATTTGCTTTTCGGCAAGCGGCGTTACAAAACGTGCCGCAAAGCTGATAGCCGACACACTAAATACCGAGCTGATCGAAATAATGCCTGAGACACCATATACTAAAGAAGACCTTAACTGGCGAGACAAATCTTCCCGCACTTCCCTTGAAATGAGCGATAAATCGACCCGCCCCGAGATACAAAATGAAAAGCTTGATTTTTCGGGTGTAGATACTGTCTTTCTCGGCTTTCCCATATGGTGGTATGTAGCGCCTACTATCGTTAATTCATTCCTTGAGGCAAATGATTTTTCCGGGAAGAAGATAGTGCTTTTTGCCACTTCGGGCGGTTCTGATTTCGGCAAGACAGTGCAGTTTCTCAAAAACAGCGTATCGGCAGATACAGTGATAGAAGAGGGCAAGGTCTTTACAGGCAGGTTTGAAGATGCAGATGTTGTAAGATTTGCAAAAGAGTATATCTAATAAAAGCGACCCCGATATCTGATCGGGGTCGTTGTTATATATCTATGTGAGTAAAAACACCGTTTTCATAAATGACTGTGCTGTGAGAAGAGCCTTCCTTCGGAATTGACACCGAACCTGGATTTACGGCCCTGAAATTCAATCAAGCTTCATTTTCAGGAACGTGGGTGTGCCCGTAAAGCAGCACGTCGCCGTCACATAAAGGCGGGGGAGTCTGCGGGTTGAAAATATGCCCGTGTGTTGCAAATATCCTTACATTCCCGTCATATATCCAGGCATAATCAGCCATGATAGGGAATTCAAGCACCATCTGATCGACCTCGGTGTCGCAGTTGCCACGTATGGCGAGTATCTTTTCTTTAAGCGGGTTTAGCATTTTGATGACCGCTTTGGGGTCATACTCATCGGGCAGGTCATTTCTCGGTCCATGATAAAGAATGTCACCTAAGAGTATAAGCCTTTCAGCCCCGCTTTTCTCAAAGGCATCAAGCATCGCTTTGCACCACTTTGCCGAGCCGTGTATGTCAGATGCGATAAATAGCTTCATTACTTGCTGTCCTTTCTGCTTGTCGTTATCACTATGATTATGACCGCCGCAGCAAGCACTGCACCGCCGCAGGCGATGAGTATAGTGCTCTTGGTGTCGTTATCTTTGCCGCTGTCTGAGCTGTCGGTTTCTGTAATCTCGGCTGAGGCTTTCTCTGCCTTGGGCTTTTCTACCTTTATTGAAAAGCTCTTTGACCTTATCACAGCGTCAAGCGTTTCATATATCTTTTTATGCCCCTCGGCGTTTGGGTGAATGTCAATTTTGTTTATGTTGGTCAGCTTATCGCCCTGCCCTGCAAATGCTGTGAAAACATCTGCTATCTCGTATCTCTCGTTACCCTGCTCGTCCTTGGCATTGGCGAGCATTTTTTCGTTGAGGGTGGTTATCTTGCTTTTGACAAACGCCATAAAGAGCTTGGGGTTTTCTCTTGTGTCAAGCGGGTTGTACAGCGTCTGAACTATTACCCTTGCATCGCTTTTGTCGTTGATATAATCTGTAATTTCTCTGATGTTTGAGTCATATTCGATGAGCTTTTCTTCAAGGACTTTTGAAAGGTCGGACAGTATCTCTACCAGATCACCTACCGAATGATCCTTTAGCACATCTGAAATGCTTATGCTGTTTTCAGAGTCGCCTGAAAAGAACCCGAAAAGCGTGTGCATAAGGTCATTTCCGCCTATTGATATCAAAACAAGGTCGCAGTCCTTAAGGTCAGCGTCATATTCGCCTTTGTTAAGACTTTCAAGCAGCTCAGGTGAAGTCTGCCCGTCGATACCCTTGTTTATGAATTCCTCTTTGCCGTCTTTAAGTTCGCTTTCAAACTCTCTTTTAAGCAGATTTGCGTAGGACTCTACATTATCTCTGCCTTTTTCATACCCTTCAAGCCCATAGCCGGTGGTTATCGAATCGCCGATAACGAGCACCTTCCTCGGCACCGCAGATTCTACTGTCACATATTCTGTATTATCAGCTGCTGCACATATGCTGCTAAAAAGCAATGCTGCGCAAGCCATACAAGCTGCCGTTATGCGTTTTATAAATAATAAGCCGTGTTTTCTCATAACAACTCACCTTTCTTTGATCTTATCATCTGTTTATATTATAGCATAGTTTTATATAAATTACAATAATATGATACATATTTTTTATTTGCGTAAAATATTAAAGTAAATGTGGCATTTGTGAGTATCCATATTATGTAAAACTTAATATAAAAAATCGTGATAAGTTATAAATATTCTTTGAATTTTTGGGTAAAATAATTAAATTCCGACAAATACCCTTGACAATCGACGGCTGTTGTGTTATTATAAAATAGGATAATATGAAAGCAACAATATCTTGCTTTGCGGAAAGGGTGATAAGGAATGACCGATTATTGCTATCCTGTTCTTGGTGAAGAGGCAGGCCTGCCGATGTATGTTCTCGGTGCAGGTGCCAGAGATCAGGAGTTTCATTTTATCAGAGAGGAAGGCTACCCCAATCATCAGATCATATACTGTCTAAGGGGTAAGGGCGTGCTCAAGCTCGATGATGAGACTTTTGAGATAACAGCAGGCACGGGCTTTTTCCTACCGCAGGGCAAGCCTCATGAATACTACCCCACTGAAGATGTGTGGGAGACCCACTGGGTAACCTTTGCAGGCAATGAGGTGGATAATATCTTAGGCTTTATCAAGCTCGATAAGGCACGGGTGTTTACCATACACGATATCAATCAGCTTGATGCTATCTTTAAGAAGATGCTCTATCTGATGAAAACAAATTATTACTACTGCGGTATTCAGTGCTCGGTGCTGCTTTATCAGTTCTTTATGGAGCTGCACAGGGTCGTCAACCTGCAAAACGGCTCACAGGACAGCCAGAAGCTCAACCAGCTTGCCCCTGTTATGGAGTATATCGACAAGAACTATAAGAACGATATTACCCTTGTAGAGCTTGCCGACCTTGTTGACCTTTCGCCTCAGTACCTTTGCAGGCTGTTTAAAGAGTGCTTGAGTATCCGCCCCTTTGAGTATCTTGCAAGGAAGCGTGTTCAGCAGGCAAAGATATTGCTTCTTGAAGGCAAGTGGAATATCAATGAGATAGCTTCAATGGTCGGTTATAACGATTGCAGCTATTTCTGCGCTGTGTTCAAGCGGCATGAGATGCTTTCTCCCGCCGAGTTCAGGAGCCTGCATAGAAAAGCAAATAAGTAAACACATTAAGCCCGGGCGTAAATGTCCGGGCTTTAGTTATGCCTTTTTAATTGGGTGTCTGATAACAGTTTTTAGCTTATCGGGTGATACCTTTCTTGCATCGCTCAGGTATATTTCGTGATGCAGGCGTTTGTCGTTTATGTCATTCACATAGCCCTGTTCTTTAATGAAGCTGTCCATTAACGCAACAGATCTCGGCTCGTCATCATATGAGCCTATGTGCATTATCTGAACACAAAGCCCTTCGTCAATTGTCAGCATCTTGACCGCCGAGCAGTCGAGCTTTTTCTTTTTAAGGGCTGTCTCTTTAGCCCAGCTGATATCAGCCTCAGTTATGAAATCAGGTATTCTTATCACCGATATCCAGTTAAAGCTGCTTTTGTCAGAGTAGTCTATACCGTTTACTCCGTCCTGCCACCAGAAGCCCTCCAGCGGCGGTACAACATATTCAAAAAAGCCATCTATCCGGTGGTCGGTCTTATAGCTCATTTTAAGCGTGTAGGCTACCGCATAGAGCATACCTATCGCCTTTTTATAGTCACCGTCCTCCTCGTTCGGGTCGCCTTTGCCCTTTACAGCGATGTAGCTGACTTTGGGTACTTCTACCAATGACGGTTTTTCCTTTGGCAGATAGAACTCTCTATATTCTTTTTTGAAATCAAATGCCATATCTATTCGACCTTTCCGTGGAGCTTTCTTATGTAGTGGAAGAGATACTGCTGTGCTATGCCTTCAATGCCCTTTGTGCATTCAGGCAGACCGTTTGGGTAAAACTCGCTCATGACCCTCTTTACCCACACATCAACAGGGAAGGCATCTGTCTTGTAAAAACCGAACAGCAGCGCACAGCTTGCTACTTTTGGCCCTACACCCTTTATTTTCATCAGCTTTGCCATTGCTTCATCAAGAGGGGCTTGTTTGATACCGTCAATCGTGAGCTCTTTTCTTTTGAGCTTGCCAACAGCATCAACAAGATATTTTGCCCTGAAACCCGCTCTCAGGAAGCCGAGGCTCTCGGCTGTTTCATCTGCCATGTCGTTAATGGACGGATAGCCGCCGTAGTGCTCGACGAGCCTGCCGATTATACCTTTTATTCGGGGGATATTGTTGTTTTGCGATATTATAAATGACGATAACGCTTCCCAGCTGTCCTGCCTGAGTATCCTTATACCGTAGGCAAAGTCGCAGGCTTTTTTCAGCGTTTCATCTTCGCTCAGGGCTTGCTTTATCTCATCATAGTCAGTGCCGAAATCGAAGTAATCATACCAGATGTTCAATAGCTCATCTTCGGTGGTGTCGTGCAGTATAAAAGTGCCGTCTTTTATATCAAGCGTGCTGATATGCAGGGGAGTATTGAGGAAAGCCCCCTTGAAAGACCCGTCAGCCTGCTCCTCCCAGCGGAAAGCCTGCCCGCAGTCAAGGGTCTGTGAAAGCTCAAAATCAGGCTGCTTGATGATAATGTCATTCCCTTTGATGGTATAATCCATAAAAACACCTCTTTTTGCCAAAATTACTTGCAAAAATCCTTAAAATATATTATACTATAAATAACTGTATATTTTGTGACAAATTACTTAATTTTGGAGGTGCTCTCAATGAGAGAAAGCATACTTACTATACCTGTCAGCGAGATATTTGAGCCTAAGTGCGGCTGTCCTATCTGCACTATGCGTGATATGCTCGAGCAGCGGACGGTCGATTACATAATGGGTGCTGCCATGATGGAGCCCGATGTCAGGATAGAGACTAACAAGCAGGGCTTTTGCAAAACCCATTTTGAGCAGATGCGTGCCTGCAAGAACCGCCTTTCGCTGGCACTTATGCTGCAAACACACCTGCAAACGCTGGATAAGGACATATTTGCCCGCAAGAGCATATTCGAGGGCAAGACAGCCAAGCAGAAAAAGGTGTCTGCGATAAATAATGATTGCTTTGTCTGCAACAAGATAGAGTGGGGCATGAGCCGCCTTATGGTGACGACCCTGGAGCTATATTCAAAGCAGAAGGAATTCAGGCAGCTGTTCTCTGAGCAGGAGATGCTTTGCCTGCCGCACTATGACCTGTTGGTATCTATGAGCGAGAGTGTTGACAAGGGCAGCCGCTCGGCGTTTATTGACTGCTGCAACTCTCTTGTCAAAAAGCAGCTTGACCTGCTCATCGAGGACGTTTCACACTACTGCAATATGTATGACTACCGAAACTCTGGCAAGGACGGCGATTGGAAGAATTCAAAGGATTCGATCGAGCGGGCTATCAAATTTTTAACCACCCGATAAGTATTCTTGTCAAGGGGTCTGCTTGTTAATTTTTTGCCGAACAAATTCATACCCCGCATTTTTTGCGCCTTTTCGGGGGCATAAAGGCTGTGATATTTTTATAGGCTTTTTATTCATTTAATATTCATAATTTGAGAGTCGTAAAAAGCTAATATATTTTTATATTGCATTATGCTCATATGCTAACTTATGCGGCGGTGTTATTTTCAACATAACACAAACCACCGAAAACACTAACTTTTCAACGCTTTCAACAGACTTTTAAACACTTTTGAAGCGTGAAAGCTGTCGAAATGCAGACTTTTCAACAGAATCATAGTAACTTTCAACACTTTTAAACAATTCGGCGCATTTTTAAACAATCGGGAGAATAATCGGACTTATACGAAAATGTAACGCAAAAGCACAAAATGAATATGAATAATTCATACAAATAATGTGAATATAAGATTAAGTTATATTTAATCTTCTGTTTCGGAGTGCCTGTGCTTTGATAATTTCTGCACCCGATTTACCCGTCTTTTGTAATACCCCGAAAATAAAGGTTATGCACTAAAGTGTAAAAATGTTCCATTCGGAGTGACCGATCGTTACATTATATTTTTGATATTTTTTATGCTGTGGCTGTTATAGCTGCGCTTTATACTAAATAGTTATAAAATAATTAATTTTAATAAAAAACTATTGGCATAATGCAAAAAGTGTGTTATAATATAGAGTGATTAATTTTCGATGTTTTTAGGAGAAATAAATGAGAAGAAATAATGATAAAGAGCGCACTCCTCACGAAACACCTGAGGAGCGGGGGCTGATAGTCGGGCGCAATCCGGTTATTGAAGCCCTTAAGGCTGATAAGCTGATAGACCTTATATTTGTAAACCCCGAGGCTGAGGGCTCTGTCAAACTGATAATCAAGCTCGCAAGAGATAAGAATATACCCATAAAACAGGTGAGCGAGCAGAAGCTGTCAAATATGTGTGACGGTATGTCACACCAGGGTGTTATAGCTATGGGGGCTTGCGCTGAGTATAAGACCCCCGAGGAGCTGCTTGATATCGCAAGAGAGAAAGGGGAAGACCCTTTCCTGATAATCTGCGATGAGATAGAAGACCCCCACAACCTTGGCGCTATAATCAGAACTGCCGAGACAGCAGGCGCTCATGGCGTTATAATTCCCAAAAGGCGCAGCGCTTCCCTTAACCAGACGGTTTTCAAGACCTCTGCCGGGGCTGCAAGCTGGCTGCCTGTGGCAAGAGTTGCAAATATAGCGCAGACTATTGATATGCTCAAGAAAAACGGCGTTTGGATATACGGCACAGACGGTAGTGGTACAAATTACACCGATGAACGCCTTGACGGGGCGATAGCCCTTGTTATCGGCTCAGAGGGTTACGGCATGAGCAGACTTTCAAGAGAAAAATGCGACGGGCTGCTTTCCTTACCTATGAAGGGCAAGATAACCTCGCTCAATGCCTCTGTTGCAGCGGGTATATTTATGTATGAAGTTGTAAGACAGCGTGCTTTGAAAAAATAAAGCCCTGCCTTTAAAGGAGTGACATGAAAAGTGGCGGATAAGTTTTCCGTAGAGGATATAATCGAGGAATACGGCTCGAAGCAGACCGAAACATCTGATGAGATTCAGGAAAATGCCTCCGAGCAGATTTCCGATGAAAAGACAGAAAACGCTTCGGTGGACAACCCTGAAGAGCCTGTCGGTGATAAGCTAAAGGCAGTACGTGTTCTCGGCGAACCTGAACAGGAGCGTGCTGAGATAGATGATATCAGCTTTGGGGCTGAAAGTGCTTCGGTAAACGAGGCTGAGCCCCCGCAGGAGGAAGTAAGTGAGCCGGCTGCTGAAAAGCAGCTTACCGAAAAAGAGGCTAAAGAGGCTCTTAAGCGTGAAAGACGGGAAAAGGTCGAGAGCTTTGTGCTAAAGACTGATGACGGTGCTAAGTATATCGATGACGATCAGGAGCCTGTGCCGGAGGACGATATAAGCGATGATGAGAGCCCCGTTTCCATTGAGTATGAGAGCTTTGAGGATACCCCGAGGATAAAATCTCACATCAATACACTTAAGGATAATCTTAATCTGCGTATGGGTGTTACGGCAGTATGCGGTGCGGTAAGCTTGTTTATCACAATGGCTAACGACCTCGGCTGGAAAATGGTGCAGGTATTTGATAAAAACCTCAGCCCGTCAGCTTATACATTCACGAATACTCTTATGGGGCTTATTGCTGTATTTGTGGGTTATACCGTTGTTGTATCGGGTATCAAGAACCTTATCGACAGAAAGCCTGATTGTGATACAGTTGCTTCTCTTGGGATAGTTATCTCGATCATACTCGGCGTGGCAACGCTTTTCTCACCCGATATAGCAAGGCAAAGCTACTATAATATTTACATATGCTCGGGAATACTTGGGCTTATGTTCAATACCCTCGGTAAGATAATCATTGCCAAGCGCACGGCTGATAATTTCAGCTTTGTTTCGGGTGATTTTGAAAAGTATGCTGTTTGTACGATAAAGAATAAGGAGGCTTCGGAAAAGCTTGCCGATTCACCTTCGCCGAATGTGGTCTGCGCCAGGAAAACTGATTTTGTTAGCGGCTTTATGAAAAACTCCTACAGCTCCGATATCGCAGATACCACAGCTAAGAAGATATCGCCTATAATGCTCATAGCGGCGGTGCTCATTGGTGCTGTAACATTCCTGCTTGATAAGAACGGCAGCAATACCACTGAAAAGGTGCTGATAGCTTTAGCGGCTTTCTCGGGTACGGTGTGCATATGCTCATCTCTTTCGATAATGCTTGCGGTCAATCTCCCGCTGCTTCGTGCATCACAGAAAGCCAATAAGAATAAGGCTGTTATATTAGGCTATGACGCAGCACAGAAGCTCGCAGATACCGATTGCATCGTGACAGATGCTTCAAAGCTCTTCCCCAAGGGGACGGTTGACCTTGTAAATCTAAAGATAACAAGCCGCACTTCTATCGAGGAATGCATACTTATGGCGGCAAGCATCTCATTTGCGGCAGGCAGTATATTGCAGCCTACATTCTACCGTATGATAAAGGGCAAGACGGAAATGCTCTACCCTGTTGACAGCTTTATGATAGAAGACGGGCAGGGTATATGCGGCTGGATACAGAATAAGCGTGTGCTTCTCGGCACAAGGGAGCTTATGACAAACCACTCTATCGAGGGGCTTCCGACACTTGCCAAGGAGGCTGAGTTTGCCGGGAAGGATCAGGTGATATACCTCTCTATCTCGGGTATAGTTTCAACCCTTTTTGTAGTAAGGGTACAGGCGGATGAGCAGATAAGGCTGGCACTTAGAAGGCTTGAATATGAAAACGTGCATATATCTGTAAGCACTGTTGACGGCTTCCTTAACGGGTCGTTTATCTGCAATCTTTTCGATGTTGACAAGGCTATGGTCTATATGATACCTCACAGATACCGTAAGATAGCAGAAGCTAAAACAGGCTATAAGAGCAAGCTGGAGGCAGGATGTATGACCTCGGGCAAGCTCACTTCCTTAGCCGAGCTTGTTATAACCGCCCGCAACCTCCGTTCTGCGGCAGCAAACGGAATGATCTTCCAGTATGCGACAGCTGTGATGGGTGCTTTGCTGACGGTGGGAATGCTCATATTCGGCGGCATAGGTGAGCTTTCAGCAACGGTCGTTTGTATCTATCAGCTGATAATGCTGCTCATAACTGTTGGCTATCAGCATTTCAGAAATATCTGAAAACAAAAACACATATTTGTGTCCATTATCGCACAAATATGTGTTTTCTTTTTATTTTCTGTAAGCGAGTGCCTTTGCAGCGGTCAGGTCGCTTATGGTGGTTATCTTGATATTGGTGTAATCACCTTCGACAATGTGTATTTTGCCGCCTGTCAGAGTTATCACCGAGCAGGTGTCGGTTATCATTGCCCGCTTTTGCTCATCTAAGCCCTCATATGCGCTTATCAGCCCGTCAAGCATAAATGTCTGTGGGGTCTGGGCATTATACAGCGTTTTTCTGTTGGGTACACTGTCAACTGTCGCCCCGTCTGCCGATATAGCTATTGTATCGGTGGCTGCAACATAAGTTCCTGCAAAGCCGTGTTCACGGCAGGCGGTTATGTTATTTTTGATGATATCGGTCGTGACAAAAGGACGCACGCCGTCGTGGGTGATGAAGATATGCCCCTTGTCGCCGTACTGCTCTTTTATTCTGTAGGCACAGCCGAGTATGGTCTCGTTGCGGTCCTTTCCACCGTCTATGACCTCTGTCTTATCATAGGCATCTGTCTGCTCTTTGATAATATCTCTGAGATACTGCGCCCAATCCTTGTGGCAGCCGATATATATGCGGTCTATCTCATCTACCTTCAGGAATTGTTCAAGCGTGTATATGATTATGGGCTTGCCGTTTATCTTGGCAAACTGCTTGGGTATGTCGAGCCCCATTCGGCTTCCCGTTCCACCCGCAGCTATACAGGCAAATATCATTCTCTCACCGCCTTTTTGATGTTTTCTTATCAATATTATAAATCTATTTGCCTATCTTGTCAAGTGAGTTTTTTTACAAAAGAAAAATGCGGCACACCCATGCAGGTATGCCGCATTATATGCCTTAAAAAATTACCGCTCCGCCTATTCAGTAAATGCTACCTCGCTTTCTGACTATTGATACGATGATACCTATTATCAGCAGCAGACCGCCTGCTGCGCCCGCGCCGTAAAAGGCTATGACCATTACTTTGTCGGTCGACTCATCAAGCGGGCAGTATACCTTATTGGGCGTGCCCGGGAGGATATAGCCCTTGTATTCCTCTCCGACATAGGATTTAGCGTTTCTTGTGACCTCTGCGGTGACTGTTTCGCCATTGTCGTTTATGTAAGCGCCCGTAACTGTCTGCTTGCCCTTGCGCCCCGATTTTATTTCGATAGTCACACAGTCTACTTCAATGCCGTCCTTTTGGTATTTTTCTGTGGTGTTTTTGTGGCTGTAAACAAGAAATGCCGAGATCAGCACCAGTATCACACCCACAACGATAAATGCGGTAGGGTTTACCTTACTCTTCATAAAAATGCCTCCTGTAAATTGCTAATAAGCATTATACCTCAGGCGTGATCGTTTTTCAATAGCCGTTTCATATTTGGTATGGTTTAGTTCCTGTTTGGTATTTTTAACAGAATATCTGCCACAAACAGCCCGTCACGCTCATAATGATCAAGCGATCCGTCATATTTTTCGCATATCTGCCTGACAGAGCGTGTGCCAAGCCCGTGAGAGAGCTTATCGCCCTTTGTGGTCATAAGCTTTGGGTTGCTTTCCAACACCGAGCTGTCTATGCGGTTTGAAACGATAATGCTGAGATACCCGCGCTTTACCCCTGCTGTAAGCTCTATCTGCGGGCTTTGGGCGTGCCTGCTCGCATCAAGGGCGTTGTCAAGCAGGTTGCCGAGCAGTGCGGTCAGGTCAAACACATCAATGCCCGTCTGCTCGGGGAAAGTAAGATTGCATCTGAATGCTATGCCGCTGTCATTAGCTGAGGCTATCTTATAGTTTATCAGCCCGTCAAGCTCGGGCACGCCAGTTGATACAAAGCTTGTATCTGCACTCAGGCTCTCGTTCATCCTGCTGATGTATTCAAGTGCCTGATCGGGCTCGTTATTCTGTATCAGGTGACCGAGCACTATCAGATGGTTTTTCATATCGTGGCGCACATAGCGCAGCTTGCTTTGTGAGATATTCATTATTTCAAGCTGGTCACGGTAGGTCTTGTTTGTGTTTTCAATATTTCTGAGAGTAATTTGTAGTCTCATTCTGTCAATGAGCTTATCGTAGGTATATATCATAAGAAGGTCTATGATAAGCAGAGATGCCGCTATGAACAGCCCCTTTATATCAATATCGGGACCTATCATTACAGCTATGACTATCGTTGTGAAAATGCTGAGTATCGGCAGGAAAGCTTCTGTCGATATGCCGATACCGCTCTCATCCTTGACAAAAAGTGCGCGGAAAACAAATGCAAGACCGAGAAAGGCTATGCTTTGTAGCGTGTTTGAGGTGACAAGTATAGAGCTGCCTGCGATAACATATATTATCCAGTCGATCATCATACCGACTGCGGCAAGGGCGAGTGTGAGAAAGACCATAGTTCTCAGCGGTCGGCGGTACTGGAGCATGATAATGAGCATCGGCACAAGGTTGCTTAACAGGTTTAGCAGCATATTGTCGGTAAAAATATATACCGAGCAGTTTACGGCGTAATATGCAGCATAGGTGAGCTTTTCGGTGAGAGGAGAGAGCCTGCTCTCGCCAAGCGCAGCCTTAAAAAGCATAAACACCGCATACAGATGAACGGCGTTTGATATAAGATAAAGTATCGTCTCGGTCATTGCTCACCCTCGTTTCTATTTATAAGCGCTCATTCACACGCCCCGTATCATTTGCTGATAGGCAAGCTTAAGCGCCTTTATCCTGCTTCTGCTTATGGGGATATTTAGTGTGTTGTCTGCAAGCTTTATCACGGCACTGCTTTTTTCTACCGAGTATATATGCTTAAGATTTACCAGATAGCCCGAATGTACCCTGAAAAAGCCGAAGTTAGCATATTCTTTTTCAAGCCTTGAAAGAGAGCCTGTGAAAGTAAAGGTGTTTTTGCGGCAGTCAGTCATAGTGATAGTGTGACCGTGAGATTCAAAAAACGCTATGTCATTTATCGCTATCCTCAGCTGCCCGTCAAGGTTATGAAGAACAGTCTCTCTGTGGTCATCGGTGTATTTTTTAATGAGCCTTTGCACAGTGCTGCCGAGCCGCTCATCAAGCTCAGTCTTGCGAAGATAGCCCTGCGCATCATAATCAAAAGCCTCAAAAACATAGTTATCAAATGAGGTGACAAAAACAAGCAGAAAGCTGTGCCCGTCATTCCTGAGCTTTTTTGCAAGCTCCATACCCGTGCAGTCGGAAAGCTGAATATCAAGAAAAACTATATCAAAGGCATTCCCACTTTTGATAGCATCCAAAAGCGTATTTCCGCTTTCAAACGGGAACACCTCAAACTCCAAGCCCGACTGTGAGAACTCTTCCGTCACCTTTTTGCAGACAAGCTTCAACATATCCTGCTCATCATCAGCCACAGCTATTTTTATCACCATTTTCACCTCTTTTTGATAGAACATACCAAAAGTATATCATATTCTTCTGCTTTTTTCAAGTATCGAAAGCTTTGTTTATCATTCTATGATTTTGTCAAGTGAGGGGTTGAAATAATACGCCGCTTGTGATATAATCTATTCAGGAAATGTGGGGTGATTATTTGAGCAAAAGGTTCCTGCTTGTGCATAGAATAATAACTATCAGCGCTTTTGTAGTGCTTGCTATAGGTCTTGTAAAGTTCATCACTGTCTGGAAGGATATGCCCGAGTATATTGGTATGCATTTTGACGGCGACGGTAATTTCGATGAGGAGGAGTCAAAGAATTTCGGCTTCTATCCTTTTATCATAGGCTTTCTTTTTACATCGCTGCTTGCATTGGCAGGGCGCTTTGTCGGAAAGATGAAAACGGGCATCAACTTTGATGAAAAGGGCGATATGCTCTTTCGCAGTGTTATACTGGCAACATTTGATATTGTCAAGATAGGGCTGTGTATCTTTGCTCTTAACTGGTCGCACGCAGTTGAAAACCAGCAGCCAAAGAATGTAGATATTGATTATTATAATGTCTTGTCTATGCTGATACTTGGCTTTATTGTCAGCCCGGTATTGCTCTTTATCATACGAAAGAAGTACGCCCCCAAAAACAAGGGGGAGGACAGTGATAATCACCATAAGATATCCCGTACCCTCTGCTGGTCGATAAGCTCAATTAGTGTGTTGGTATGTCTTGTGATATGGGAGCGTATTCCGAATGATAAGCCCACATCTGACCCGTTTGCAACTATTTATTACGGCGACTTTGGTATCAGCGCACCAAAGTTTCTCTATGCGCTGCCTGTTTTGCTTTGCTTTTTGGTCACGGGAGCTGTCGGTCTTATCATTAAAAAGCTCGGCGATACAAAGGGAAGAACTTTTATCAGGTCAGCAGATGATATAAGGGTCATTCTTGTTATGATGTTTTTTATGCGCTTGCTGGTTGCTCCCGAGTTTTCTATGGGGCTGCCTTTTTACGGATCTCACATTGCTCTGTGTGCTTTGTCAGTTCTTATCAACTTTATAAAGAAAAAACGCTCAGAATAATAATAACGCCCGAAAGCCAGGTGCTTTCGGGCGTTTATGTTTATATCAGATCATGTCATACTTTTTAAGAAGGTTCTGTATTTTTTCGTGGGGGTCGATAACCTCGGATATCGACATATCGTGGTTAAGAGTCGTGATAAAGTAAGCTATGTACTTTGCACAGTCAACCTCATAGAACCAGGGCTTTGCAAGAAGCTCAGGGCTGCGGTAGGTGAGGTTTGTGCCGAATACGCCGTCTATCACGCCGTCCTTGTATGCCTTGTCAAATTTTTCAAAGCCGTTTGTAAAGATAGCATATGTTGCATAGCAGTAGATCTTGCCGGCATTTCTCTTCTTGAGCTCGGCTGCGACCTCAAGCATACTTTCACCGGAGGAGATTATGTCGTCAGCGATGAATATATCCTTGCCTGTAACGTCGTTGCCCATATATTCGTGAGCTACTATCGGGTTTCTGCCGTTTACTACTACCGAGTAATCACGCCTCTTATAGAACATACCCATATCAACGCCGAGAACAGATGCGTAGTACATATTTCTGTTGATAGCGCCCTCATCGGGGGAAACTATCATAAAGTGCTCTTTGTTCGGCTTAAAGTCGGAGAGGTTTCTGAACATTGATTTGAGCACCTGATAAGAGGGGATGATGTTGTCAAAGCCCATGAGCGGAACTGCGTTCTGAACTCTCGGGTCATGTGCATCGAAGGTCAGTACATTGGAAACGCCCATAGACTGAAGCTCCTGTAATGCAACTGCACAGTCAAGGCTCTCACGGTAGTTTCTTCTGTGCTGTCTGCCGCCGTAGAGCGATGGCATTATAATGTTTATCCTGTATGCCTTGCCGCTTGCTGCCTGGATTATCCTCTTAAGATCCTGATAATGATCGTCGGGCGACATCCAGTTCTCGTGACCGAAATAATCGTATTTGATGCTGTAATTGCCCATATCGCAGAGAATAAACAGGTCATTGCCCCTTATAGTCTGCTTGATAAGACCCTTGCCGTCACCCGATGAAAACCTCGGACAATCAGCTTCAACAAGAAAAGTCTCCTGATCAAAACCTGCTTCGCCTGCCCAGCGTGTAAGGTAGGAATTGACCTTTTCGCCAAGCTCGCTGGCACCGCTCATTGCGATAAGACCTAAGGGCGCAACTCTTGTCGTAACATCAAAAAGTACCTTCTTTTCATTTTGTATTGACATAAATCTACCTCAGA
>JAFYET010000272.1 GCA_017544125.1 Ruminococcus sp.
ATCAAAGAAACGGATATGCTATTTGCTTTGAAATGCTTGTTGTACAATTTGTTTAACATTTAGGGGTGTGATTTGTTTAATATTCCCAAAACTGCTTCCTTAATAAATTAAGCCTTGAAATTTAAACGTTTTTATAGTATAATATTCTCACAAAGTTATATTTGAAAGGATTGAAAATCTTGGCTATTAAACTTAACACAAAATACCTCGAGGGCTTTATAAGACCCGATGAGTACGAGGGAATGGCTCCGATGATCAGCGCTGCTCATAATACTCTTGTAAGCGGCAAGGGTCTCGGCAGTGATTTTCTCGGCTGGGTAGATCTCCCCGAGAATTACGATAAGGCAGAGTTTGAAAGAATAAAGGCTGCTGCTGCGAGGATAAAGGAGAAGGCTGACGTTCTTATAGTTATCGGTATAGGCGGCTCATACCTTGGCGCAAGAGCAGCTATCGAGCTTCTGAAATCACCCTTCTACAACAATTTAAAGAAGGATACACCTGATATCTACTTTGTGGGCAACAATATCAGCCCTACATATCTTAATGAAGTGCTTTCTATCTGCGAGGGCAGAGATGTTTGCGTAAATGTAATATCCAAGTCCGGTACAACTACCGAGCCTGCACTTGCTTTCAGGATCTTCAAGAAGCTGCTTGAAGATAAGTACGGCAAGGAAGAGGCTAAGACAAGGATATTTGCTACTACCGACAAGGCAAAGGGCACACTTAAAGAGCTTTCTGATACAGAGGGCTATGAGACATTCGTTATCCCCGATAATGTAGGCGGTCGTTTCTCGGTGCTCACAGCTGTAGGTCTTTTACCGATAGCTGTTGCAGGCGCTGATATCGACAAGCTCATGAAGGGCGCTAAGGCCGGTATGGATAAGTATGCACATAATAATGCAAATGATTGCTATATGTATGCGCTTATCAGAAATATACTTTATAATAAGGGCAAGAGCGTTGAGATGCTCGTTACATATGACCCGTCATTCACAATGATGGCTGAATGGTGGAAGCAGCTCTACGGCGAGAGCGAGGGCAAGGATCAGAAGGGTATTTTCCCGTCATCCGCTACTTTCTCGACAGATCTCCATTCTCTCGGTCAGTTCATTCAGGACGGTTCGAGGATAATGTTTGAGACTGTTGTTGACATCAAGAAGCCCAAGCAGGATCTCTTCCTTGAAGACGATGAGGAGAATCTTGACGGTCTCAACTTCCTGACAAATCAGAATATGTCTGTTGTAAACAGGAAGGCTTTCGAGGGCACAGTGCTTGCTCATACTGAGGGCGGCGTTCCCAATATCATCATCGAGATGGATGCTCTTGATGAGGAGAACTTAGGCGAGCTTATCTACTTCTTTGAGAAGGCTTGCGCTATATCCGGCTATGCGCTCGGCGTTAACCCCTTCAACCAGCCCGGTGTTGAGAGCTACAAGAAGAATATGTTCGCTCTTCTCGGCAAGCCCGGCTATGAGTCGATGAAGGCAGAGCTCGAGGCTAAGCTCGGCTAAAACCAAGGATCTTTGAAAGCGTCAGCTTTCAGAAATAAATAATGCCCCAGGGCAGATTGGAGTTAAATTTATGATCAATCTTATTACAGGTAAAAAGGGTACAGGCAAAACAAAGGTACTTGTTGAGGCTATAAAGGAGTCTGCTGCAAAGGCAACAGGAAACATCGTTTGCATAGAGAGAGGCATGAAGCTCACATATGATATTCCCCACAGCGTAAGACTTGCTGATGCAGAGGAGTACGGTGTAAACAGCTTTGACGCTCTTTACGGCTTTATCGCAGGTCTTCTTGCAGGTAACTACGATATCCAGGAGATATTTGTTGACGGTATACTCAAGATAGGCGGCAGAGACTATGAGGCTCTCGGCGCTATGCTCGAAAAGGTTGCAATGCTCACAAAGGATGTCAAGATGACATTCACCATCTCTGCTGATGTTGACGAGCTTCCCGCTAAGGTAAGAGCATTTATTAAATAATTTTAATAGTTTCAAAAAAACTATTGACAAAACCGTTTTATTAGTTTATAATGGAATTTGTGATGTTTGAGGTGTTAAAATGATCTTACGGCTCAGAAGCGTTTTTGAAAACCCGGGTAAAAGGCAGGAGTTTGACTATGCCATACCTTCCGGTTCGCTTGATTATCTTACCGATAAGACCTTTTGTTCACCGATAAATGTTTCAGGCGATGTGTCGAACCGTGCAGATGTTGTACTTCTTAAGGTCAGATGCACTTTTTCGATGCAGCACGAATGTGACAGATGCCTCACTAAGTTTGAAAGAGAGTATGACAAGGCTTTTGAGCATACGCTTGTTCTTAAGTCCTACACCGATGATGATGAGCTTGTGGTGTGTGAGCACTCAGAGCTTGAGCTCGATGAGCTGGTGATCGGCGATATTCTTCTTTCACTGCCCACTAAAATACTTTGCAGGGAGGACTGTAAGGGTCTTTGCCTGACTTGCGGAAAGAATTTGAATGAGGGCGACTGCGGCTGTGAAAATTAACAGTCTTGGTTTTGAGGCGGAATAACAATAGCATTATAGAGGAGGTGCCAAAATGGCAGTACCGAAGAGAAAAGTATCAAAGCAGAGAAGAGATAAAAGACGTTCACAGGTATGGAAGCTCGATGCTCCCGCACTTTCAAGATGCTCAAACTGCGGAGAGCTTACAGCACCCCATAGAGTTTGCAAGAACTGCGGCTTTTACAAGGGTGTACAGGTAATCAAGGTTGAAGAGTAATTGATTACCCGTTTTGCGATAACAGCAAATGCAAGTAGGCAGAGGGGTAAATGATTTACCTCTCTGTTTTTTATTGTAACTAAGGAGTAAGCGATGTCTGTATTGATAAGCTCGGTAATAAAAGGAAGCAAGGCTGACAGATGCGGTATAAAAAGCGGCGATGCGCTTTTGGCTATAAACGGCAATGAGATAGAAGATGTTCTTGATTATATGTTCTATATAGCCGTTGAGAGGGTCACTCTGACGCTTGAGCGTAACGGTGAGAGCTATGAAAAGAGTATAAGAAAGAGCGAATATGATGATATAGGGCTTGAATTTGATACATTCCTTATGGATAAGAAGCGCTCCTGCTCGAATAAGTGCATATTCTGCTTTATCGACCAGATGCCGAAGGGTATGCGTGAAACGCTGTATTTCAAGGACGATGATGCAAGGCTTTCGTTTTTGCAGGGCAATTATGTGACGCTTACTAACCTTGATGAGCGGGATATTGAGCGTATAATAAAAATGCGCCTTAATATCAATGTTTCAGTACATACCACAAACCCCGAGCTCAGGTGCATGATGATGCACAACCGCTTTGCGGGGGATAAGCTGAGATATCTGAAAATGCTCACCGATGCGGGGATAGAGCTTAACTGCCAGATAGTCTGCTGCCCCGGTATAAACGACGGCAAGGAGCTTGTCAGGACACTTAATGACCTGGCGGCGATGATGCCGAATATCCAGTCGGTGGCTGTTGTTCCTGTGGGGGTAACCAAGTTCCGTGAGGGGCTTTACCCGATGAAGATATTCAATAAAGAAACAGCAGGTGCGGCGATAGATGTTATCGAGGCCGTGCAGAAGGATTGTCTTGAAAAATATGGCACGAGAATGGTCTTTGCTTCCGATGAATTCTATATTACGGCAGGAAGACCGATACCTGATGCCGATTATTATGAGGAATACCCCCAGTATGAAAACGGCGTAGGTCTGCTTCGCTCTTTGAGCGATGAAGTTGACAGTGCGCTCGATATGCAGGAGGGGTATGACAGAAAAAGAAAGGTATCTCTTGCAACAGGTACGCTTGCGGGGGATTTCCACAAAGAATTAACAAAGAGAATAAGCGAAAGATTCCCGTCATTTGAATGTAATGTTTACCCGATAGTCAACTATTTCTTCGGTGAGACTATAACCGTCGCAGGGCTTGTGACCGGCGGCGACCTTATAGATCAGCTGAAGGGGCAGGACCTGGGCGAGGAGCTTATTATCCCCAAGGTCATGCTTAAGGCCGATGAGGATATTTTCCTTGATGACGTTACACTTGACGAGGTAAGAAAAGCGCTTGATATAAAGATAACCCCCATAGCCAACGACGGGTACGATTACCTTGATGCGCTTCTGGGGCTTGATGGCTGAAAGGAAAGGGATAACTGATGGCACTACCGATAGTAGCTGTTGTAGGCAGACCTAATGTCGGCAAGAGCACACTTTTTAATAAGCTCATAGGGCAGCGCCTCTCGATAGTTGAGGACACCCCCGGAGTAACAAGAGACAGGATATATTCAAAGTGCGAATGGCTCGGACATGAGTTTATGCTTGTTGATACAGGCGGTATCGAGCCTGATTCTGACGATATAATACTCTCGCAGATGAGAAGGCAGGCTGAGCTTGCCATAACAAGGGCTGATGTCACCATATTAGTAACTGACCTGAGAACGGGTGTTACTGCAAATGACTATGAAGTGGCTTCTATGCTGCAAAAATCGGGCAAGCCGATAGTATTGTGCGTCAACAAGTGTGACAGCGTGGGCGAGCCGCCTATGGAATACTACGAATTTTACAACCTCGGGCTTGGTGAACCGATAGCGGTATCATCTGTTCACGGGCATGGGACGGGTGACTTGCTTGATGAGGTTATAAAGTACCTGCCCGACACGCAGGCTGAGGAATACGATGATGACGTGATAAAAGTCGCCGTTATAGGCAAGCCTAATGTGGGCAAATCATCAATCATCAACAGGATATGCGGCGAAGAGCGTGTTATAGTTTCTGACATTGCAGGCACTACAAGAGATGCTACCGACACCGAGATAGAAAACGAGAGCGGCAAGTTCGTATTTATCGACACTGCGGGCATAAGGCGCAAATCAGAGGTACTTGACAGCGTTGAGAAATACAGCGTGCTGCGCTCATATATGGCAGTTGACAGGGCTGATGTGGCAGTTATTGTCATAGATGC